>NZ_JBEPDM010000007.1:0-261296 GCF_040300305.1 Streptomyces sp. NPDC000410 | reverse complement strand
CACGACAGCCCGGGCCCGCCCCCTAGGGGGCGGGCCCGGGCTGTCGTGTTTGCGCGCCTGCGGCGGGCCGTGTCCTCAAACTCCCCCCACGCCCTGGCGGGCGTGGGGCCCACAGACGGGCTCCTTTGGAGCCCCGCCGCAGGCGCCCCCTACCCGCCCCCGCCCTCCGGTCCCCGCGCCAGGGAGGCCCCCCGCAGCAGGAACGGCTCCAGCAGGCCCGGAACCGCGTGGGACGCGAAGTCCAGGACCTCGCGTTCGTCGGCGTCGTAGACCGCGTACGCCCCGTCGCCCGCCGCCGTCGTCGCCGTCACCGTCAGAAGGCCCGCGCGGCGCTGGAACCAGGACTGTTTGAGGGTCCAGCCGATGACACCGCCGCGCTGAAGGGCCACCGTCCCACGCCGGATCGTGCCCGAGCGGGCCACCACGTAGTCGCCGGCGGCGGCGTGTCCCAGGGCGCGGTACGCGTCCAGTGCCAGGAGCGCCGCGAGCGGTATGAGGATCACCGCGCAGACGACGGCCATGGTCAGCAGGCCGAACGCCGCGAGGACCAGCGACGGCACGAGCGCGACGGCCACCGCCCAGCGCAGTCGGCGGGAGCGGGCAGCGCGCGGATGCGGCACAAGGGGCGTGCTCGTGGGCGCGCCCGTCTCGCGCAGCACCAGCGCCACCACCGCGTCCGCGGCGGCACGCGGCGCGGCCGTCAGGAGCGTCTTGTGGTCGGCGCGCTGCTCGTCGTCGTCCTTGACCAGGCCGGTCGCGACCGCGTCCACCCTCGCCGCGCCGCACAGCCGTACGCCCAGCGGTTCGACGAGCTCCACGCCGCGCAACCGGCGCTCCTCGATGGACAGCGAGCGGGCGGTGAACAGCCCGCGCCGGACCCTGAGGGTGCCGCCGGGCTCCCGCTCCAGGCGGTAGTTCCACCACATCTCGATCCAGAGTCCGAGCGCCCCGATGACACCGGACAGCAGGGCGAGCGCGGCCAGCACGACGATCGTCCAGACGAGGGGCGTGTCGCGGAACCGGTCGGCTGTCCAGTCGATGACCTCGCCCTGGGCCCCGAACCATTCGCTGACCTGCATCACCGCTCCGGCCGCCGCCCCGCCGAGCAGCGGCGCGACGAACGACACGGGGGCGTATCGGATCCATCGGAGGTCGAGCGCGGCCAACTCGCCTTCGCGGTGGCCTCCGGGGCCGGCGGCCACCGCGCGGTCCAGCAGCTCACGGCGCAGCCGTTCGCCCTCCGCCCTGGTGACGGGGTCGAGCTCCAGCGTGGACTCGCCGCCACCGGCATGCTCGCCGGTGCCGATCCTGACCTCGACCAGGCCGAGTATCCGCAGGAGCGGATTGGCGGTCAGATCGACGCTGCGGATCCGCTCGCGCGCCAGCGTGCGGCGTTTGACGAGGAGCAGGCCGGTGTGGAGTTCGGCGCGCTCAGGGCCGATGCGATATCTCGTACGCCGCCACCGGACGTAGTCCGCCCCGGCACCGCCCACGATGAGCACGACGGCCCCGGCCATGACCCATGCCAGCGCCTGCCACCAGGGCATACCGCCCGCCAGGCCGAAAAAGACCGGCAGTCCCGCGCCGCCCGCGACTCCGGTCATGACCGCGGCCGTGACCAGGACCGTGCGCCGGTCCAGCCGCAGCCAGTCGTCGCCGTGGTCGCTCATGTGGCGTCCCCGGGCGTGGCCTGGGTTATCCGGGTCAGCTGCTCGGCCAGGTCCGCCGCGAGTGCGTGGTCCAGGCCCTCGATCCGGATCGCGCCCTTGGCGGACGCGGTGGTGACGGTGACCGTGGCGAGCCGGAACGCCTGCTCCAGCGGTCCGCGTACGGTGTCCACGGTCTGGATCCGGGACATCGGCGCGATCCGCCACTCCTGCCAGAGGGCGCCGGTGCGGACGTACACCGCTTCGTCCGTGACCTCCCAGCGGTGCACCCGGTACCACCAGGAGGGGAGGAAGGCCGTGCCGGCCAGACCGATGACCGCCACCGCCGCGCCGGCGGCCAGCAGCCAGTCCCGCGCGGGCCCGATGAACGCGCCCAGCACCCCGAGCACGGCCACCGGCACCAGCGTCGTCAGCAGGCACTGTGTCCGCCACCAGCCGACGGCCCGCTCGTTCAGCGCGTTGTTCGGCGGCCTCAGCCGCACGGCCTCCTCCCCCCTCATCGGATCAGCTCCCCCTACGCCCTGCGGGCGTGGGGGGACCCCCACCGCAGCGTTCGGTACCTGGCCACCAGGGCGGCGGTCGAGCTGTCCAGTCCCTCGCCCCCGGTCCCGTCGGTCAGGACGGGCGCGATCCGCTTGGCGAGGACCTTGCCGAGCTCGACGCCCCACTGGTCGAAGGAGTCGATGTTCCAGACGGCTCCCTGAACAAACACCTTGTGTTCGTAGAGCGCGATCAGCTGGCCCAGTACGGACGGCGTGAGTTCGCATCCGAGGATGGTGGTCGTCGGATGGTTGCCGAGGAACGTCTTGTGCGGCACCAGCTCCTCCGCGACGCCCTCCGCCCGCACCTCCTCGGGAGTCTTGCCGAAGGCCAGGGCCTGCGTCTGGGCGAAGAAGTTGGCCATCAGCAGGTCGTGCTGGGCGGCCAGTCCTGCGGGCAGATCCGGGACCGGCCGCGCGAAGCCGATGAAGTCGGCCGGGATGAGCTTCGTACCCTGATGGATCAACTGGTAGTACGCGTGCTGACCGTTGGTCCCGGGCGTGCCCCAGACGACGGGGCCGGTCTGCCAGTCGACCCGCTTGCCGTCGCGGTCGACGGACTTGCCGTTGGACTCCATGTCCAGCTGCTGGAGGTACGCCGTGAACTTGCTGAGGTAGTGCGAGTACGGCAGCACCGCGTGGGACTGGGCGTCGAAGAAGGCGCCGTACCAGACACCGAGCAGACCGAGCAGCAGCGGCCCGTTCTCCTCCGGCGGGGTGGTGAGGAAGTGCTGGTCGATCAGGTGGAACCCGTCGAGCATCTCGCGGAAGTGGTCCGGGCCGATGGCGATCATCAAGGAGAGGCCGATGGCCGAGTCGTACGAATAGCGCCCGCCGACCCAGTCCCAGAACCCGAACATGTTCGCCGTGTCGATGCCGAACTCGGCGACCTTCTCCGCGTTCGTCGACAGGGCGACGAAGTGCCGGGCGACCGCGTCCTGGCCGGCCCTGAGCTCGGTGAGCAGCCAGTTGCGGGCGGAGGTGGCGTTGGTGACGGTCTCGATGGTGGTGAACGTCTTGGACGCGATGATGAACAGCGTCTCGGCGGCATCGAGGTCGCGGACCGCTTCGTGCAGATCGGCACCGTCGACATTGGAGACGAAACGGAACGTCAGATCGCGGGCGGTGTAGGAGCGCAGCGCCTCGTACGCCATCGCGGGGCCCAGGTCGGAGCCGCCGATGCCGATGTTGACAACGTTTTTGATGGGCTTTCCGGTGTGGCCGGTCCAGCCGCCCGAGCGGATCTGCTCGGAGAACGCGGCCATCTCGTCGAGCACGGCGTGCACCTCGGGCACCACGTTCTCACCGTCGACCTCGACGACGGCGTCGCGCGGGGCGCGCAGCGCGGTGTGCAGCACGGCCCGGTTCTCGGTGATGTTGATCTTGTCGCCGCGGAACATGGCGTCCCGCAGCCCGGTGACGTCGGTGGCGGCGGCCAGCTCGCGCAGCAGCGCCAGCGTCTCGTCGGTCACCAGGTGCTTGGAGTAGTCGACATGGAGATCGCCGACCTGGAGGGTGTACGCGCTGCCGCGGTCCGGATCGGCGGCGAACAGCTCCCGCAGATGTGTCTCGCCCAGCTGCTCGCGGTGCTTGCCCAGAGCAGCCCACTCCGGCATCCGGTTGAGCCTGGTGCGTCCTTCTGCGTTCATCTTGGACATCAGCCCACTTCTTCTCAATACCTGCCTGCGTGCCCCGCTGCGTCTCCCAACTTAGTTGATCCGGGCGACCGCGCTTCGCGACCTGTGGACAACGCGTCGGGCCCGGCCCGTGGAGGATTCCTGGGGTTCCTCCACGGGCCGGGCCCGGCGTCACGTCATCTCTTCAGTTCTTCAGATCTCGCCCCGGAGCTTGGCCAGCGCCTCGGCGAGGATCGCCTCGCCGTCCGCGTCGCTGCGCCGCTCGCGCACATACGCCAGATGCGTCTTGTACGGCTCGGTGCGCGGCGGGTCCGGCGGGTTGTCCCGGTCCTGACCGGCCGGGAAACCGCATCGCGGGCAGTCCCAGTGATCCGGGACCTGCGCGTCGCTGGCGAAGCTCGGCTGCGTCTCGTGCCCGTTCGAGCACCAGAAGGAGATGCGGAGACGCGGCGCGGACTCGCCCCGCTCGGCCTCCCCCATCGGCCCCGCTCCGACCCGGCTTCCCCGGATCGCGTTGCCACTTGCCACGGTCGTAACTCCCTGCGTGATGGTGCTCGAAGATGCCCCAGTCTACGTAAGGCCCAACGCGCGTCCAGTGATTGGAGTTACACCCCCACCCCCGGGACGCCCTCAGTGGGTCAGTTGCCCAGCTTCATCAGCAGACCAAGTACGACAATGCACGCGAACCACAGCAGACCGATCACCACGGTGATGCGGTCGAGGTTGCGCTCGGCGACCGAGGAGCCGCCGACGGACGACTGCATGCCGCCACCGAACATGTCGGACAGGCCGCCGCCCTTCCCCTTGTGCATCAGCACCAGCAGCATCATCAGCAGGCTGAAGACGATCAGGGCGATCGAGAACCCCATAATCACGGCTGGACCAACTTCCTCGGACGGTGTGGGACGGAACAACGGATCAAACGGATCAAACGCTCAAGGAGACGGGGGCCGGGTGCCAGGCACCTCGGCCCCCGCAAGGGTACGACGGGATGGGCCCTACGGCCTACTCACTGGTCGCGGAACCGGACGATCTTCACGAACTCGTCCGAGTCCAGCGCCGCGCCGCCCACCAGGGCGCCGTCGACATCCGGCTGCGCCATGATCGCGGCGACGTTCCCGGCCTTCACCGAGCCGCCGTACTGGATCCGGACCTTGTCCGCCAGCTCCAGGTCGTACAGCTCGGCCAGCCTGACGCGGATCGCCCCGCAGACCTCCTGGGCGTCCTCGGGGGTGGCCACCTCGCCGGTGCCGATGGCCCACACCGGCTCGTACGCGATCACGATGGACTGGGCCTGCTCGGCCGGGATGTCCTTCAGACCGCCGTCGAGCTGGGCGAGCGTGTAGGAGACCTGATCGCCCGCCTTGCGGATGTCCAGGCCCTCTCCGACACAGAGGATCGGCGTCAGGCCGTTACGGTAGGCGGCCTTCACCTTGGCGTTGCAGAGCTCGTCCGTCTCCGCGTGGTACTGCCGTCGCTCGGAGTGACCGATGGCGACGTACGTGCACTTCAGCTTCGACAGCATCGGGCCCGAGATCTCACCGGTGTACGCACCGGAGTCGTGCGCCGAGAGGTCCTGGGCGCCGTACTTGATCTTGAGCTTGTCGCCGTCCACCAGGGTCTGCACGGAGCGCAGGTCGGTGAAGGGCGGCAGGACGGCGACCTCGACGGCGTCGTAGTCCTTGTCGGCGAGCGCGAAGGCGAGCTTCTGGACGTGCGCGATGGCCTCGAGGTGGTTGAGGTTCATCTTCCAGTTGCCCGCCATCAGCGGGATACGCGTACTCATGTAGGTGTCAGTCCTCCAGTGCGGCGAGGCCGGGAAGCGTCTTGCCCTCGAGGTATTCGAGGCTGGCGCCACCGCCGGTCGAAATGTGGCCGAATGTGTTCTCGTCGAAGCCCAGGAGCCGCACGGCCGCGGCGGAGTCTCCACCGCCGACAACCGTGAAGGCCGAGGAGTCGACGAGCCCCTGGGCGACCGCCTTGGTGCCCTCGGCGAAGTCCGGGTGCTCGAACACGCCCATGGGGCCGTTCCAGAACACGGTGGCCGCGTCGGCGAGCTTCGCGGCGTACAGCTTGCGGGTCTCGGGGCCGATGTCCATGGCCTCCTGGTCCTTCGGGATGGCGTCCGCGGCGACCGTGGTCGGGTTGGCCGGGGCCTTCGTCTTCAGGTCCGGGAAGTCCGGCGAGACCAGTACGTCGACGGGGAGCACGAACTCCACGCCGCGCTTCTCGGCGCGGGCAAGGTACTCCAGGCAGGCCGGAATCTGGTCCGCCTGAAGCAGCGACTTGCCGACCTCGTGGCCCTTGGCCTTGAGGAAGGTGTACGCCATGCCTCCGCCGATCAGGATCCGATCAGCCTTCTCCAGCAGCTGGTCGATGACCGCCAGCTTGTCGGAGACCTTGGCTCCGCCGAGGACGACCACGTACGGCCGCTTGACGTCCTCGGTGAGCTTCTTCAGAACGCCGACCTCGGTGGCGATGAGGGAGCCGGCGGCGTGCGGGAGGCGCGCCGGGAGGTCGTACACCGAGGCGTGCTTGCGGTGGACGGCTCCGAAGCCGTCGCCCACGTAGGCGTCGGCGAGGGCGGCGAGCTGGTCGGCGAAGGCGCCGCGCTCGGCGTCGTCCTTGGACGTCTCGCCGGCGTTGAAGCGGAGGTTCTCGATGACGGCGACCCGGCCGTCGGCGAGGCCGTCCACGGTGCTGCGGGCGGACTCGCCGACCGTGTCGGTCGCGAACGCCACGTCGGCGCCGAGCAGTTCACCGAGGCGCGCGGCGGCCGGGGCGAGCGAGAACGCCGGGTCCGGGGCGCCCTTGGGGCGGCCCAGGTGGGAGGCGACGATGACCCGCGCGCCCGCGTCGGCCAGGGCCTTCACGGTCGGCAGCACGGCGCGGATACGGCCGTCGTCGGTGATCCTGGTGCCGTCGAGCGGCACATTGAGGTCGGCGCGGACGAAGACCCGCTTGCCGGTGACGCCTTCGGCGAGAAGTTCGTCGATCGTCTTCATGGTGATGACTCCTAGGAGGTCGAGCACAAGCGACAGGGCTCGTACAGCGCCGCGTTGCGCTGTTCGAGCCCTGCGCTCACATCAAGATGCCTTATGCCTTATCGGCTGGTCACAGCTGGTTGCCGACGAAGACGGTCAGGTCGACGAGACGGTTCGAGTAGCCCCACTCGTTGTCGTACCAGCCGACGATCTTGACCTGCTTGCCCTGAACCATGGTCAGGGAGGAGTCGAAGGTGCAGGAGGCCGGCCAGTTCACGATGTCCGAGGAGACGATCGGGTCCTCGGTGTAGTCCAGGATGCCCTGGAGCTGACCCTCGGCAGCCTTCTGGAAGGCGGTGTTGATCTCGTCCTTGGTGACCTCGCGGTCGAGTTCGACAACGAGGTCGGTCACGGAGCCCGTCGGGACCGGGACGCGCATGGCGATGCCGTCCAGCTTGCCCTTGAGCTGCGGGAGGACCAGAGCGGTGGCCTTGGCGGCACCCGTCGAGGTCGGGATGATGTTCTCCGCGGCGGCGCGGGCGCGACGCAGGTCGGAGTGCGGGAAGTCCAGGATGCGCTGGTCGTTCGTGTACGCGTGGACCGTGGTCATCATGCCCTTGGTGATGCCGAAGTTCTCGTCGAGAACCTTGGCCATCGGCGCCACACAGTTGGTGGTGCAGGAGGCGTTGGAGATGACGTGGTGCTTGGCCGCGTCGTACTTGTCCTGGTTGACGCCCATCACGATGGTGATGTCCTCCTCCTTGGCCGGAGCCGAGATGAGGACCTTCTTCGCGCCACCCGCGATGTGCTTCTCGGCATCCGACTTCTTCGTGAAGATGCCGGTCGACTCGATGACGATGTCGACGCCCAGCTCACCCCAGGGGATGTCGGCCGGGTTGCGCTCGGAGAGCACCTTGATGGTGTGCCCGTCGACGGTGATGGTGTCGGCGGTGTGGGTCACCTCGGCCTTGAGGCGCCCCAGGATCGTGTCGTACTTCAGCAGGTGAGCGGTGGTCGCGGTGTCGCCCAGGTCGTTGACAGCCACGATCTCGATGTCAGCACCCTGCTCCAGCAGCGCGCGGAAGTAGTTACGACCGATGCGGCCAAAGCCGTTGATGCCTACGCGGATCGTCACGTAACCGATCTCCTCGTTGGTACGCCGGGTTTCGACGCCGGCGAGCTGTATGGGATGTCCCCGACCGCTTACGACCCTACCCCCCGAAGGGCCCTTCGGTGACATTCAGGAGCCACAGAACGTGGCGATGCGGCCCGTACTACTCGGTAGGAGTACGGGCCGCCGTACAGGGCCGTGATCAGCGGCGATTGCCGATGCTCACGAGTGGACACCGGCGCTCAATTGCGCAGCTTGCTCAGTGCGTTTCCGATGATCTGCTTACGCTCCGTCGCGGTTTTGACGTGCTCGAGTCCGAAGCCCAGGAGCACGGTGTCGCGCGTGGTGACGGCCGCGTAGGAGTGGAAGAGCGCGGGCGAGCGCGCCCAGGCGGTCGCGTTCTCGGGACTGCCCGCCGGCGGTCCGGTCACGCTCCAGGGACCGAGGGAGGTCTCGAAGCCCTCCTCGCCCTGCGGGGTGCCGCCGATGACGAGGCTCGTGTCGTCGGCGAAGACACCGAGGCCGCCCGTGCCCGGGTCGGTGATGTACGAGATCGACAGCTCGACCTGCTTGCCCGCGTAGGCGCTCAGGTCGACGGAGACGGGCTGCCAGCCGTTGGAACTGCCGGTGAACCGGTTCCAGGCGCCGGTGGTTCCGGTCGGCGCACAGGTGTCGCCCTGGATGGTGAGGTAGTGCGCGAGGAAGGGGTGGCCGTTGATGTAGAAGCCCTCCTGGCACTCGGCGGGCGTCTCGGAGGTGGTGCCGCCGCCGGTGTCGGGCAGGGTCGTCCAGTCGTCCTGGCCGACCGTGCGGGCCTCGACGACCACGTTGTCGTAGTCCTTCTCGGTGTCGTAGCTGAGCTGGAACCGGAGGGTCGGCTTCGCCGAGGCGGGTGTGCCGGTCAGGTCGACGGTGCGGCTGAGCCGCGTCCAGGAGTCGTCGGCGTGCTCGGCCGCGGCGAAGGTGGTGCCCTCGTACGGCTCGAACGGGGTCCGTACACCCGGGTAGTCGCCCGCGGCCGCGCCCGCGAACTGCGGGAACTGCTTCGGATCGAGCGTGTCGGAGGTGACGGTGTACGCGCCCGCCGCGTTCAGCGGGTTGTCCGTGGCGTCACCGAGGACCGCCTGCGTACCGGCGAAGGGCCCGGTTCCGGCGAACCCGGGCGGGGTCTTCAGGCCGGCGTGGTGGTACGCCCCGAGGTAGTACTGGGCGAAGTCGTTGGAGTCCGCGCGGCCGATGTCGACGAAACCGCCGGACTCCTCACCGGCGTTGACGAGCTTGCCGCCCTCGTTCAGGTAGTCACGGACGGCGAACATGACCGGGCCGGACGGCTTGCCCGCGCCGGTGTACCAGACGACGGTCTTGAAGTGGGAGAGGACGCCGAGCGGATGCGGGGTGCCCTGCGTCGCGACGTCCCAGACAGCGGCCTTGTGGCCGTTGTCGGAGAGCGCCCGAGTGTACGCCTCGGTGTGCTTGGCGGGGGCTCCCTCCTCGGCGAGGACGAGGGTGTCGGCGCGGGGCCGTTCGGCGACGGTGTACGTGAAGGGGGTGCTGGAGACCCGGTTTCCGTCAGCGGCGCGACCGGTGAACCAGACCTCGACCTTGTCGCCGGGCCGCGCGCCCTTCACCTCGGCCCGGTACTGGTCGAAGCGGATGTTGTCGTGGCCCCCGTAGGTCTTGCCGCCCTTCCAGGGCTCGAGGTCCTCGTCGTGCGGGCGTCCGCCGTTGACGCGGTAGTTGAGCTCCTTGTCGCGAAGCGACTTACGGGCGGTGACGGACACCTCCTGGTCGCCGCGCGTGTACGAGACGGTGAACGCGTCCGGGGTGAAGTCGGGGGCCTCGATACCGACCGGGGACGACGGCCGGTCGGGGTGTGCGGCGCTCTCGGCGACGGCGAGTGCGAACGGGATGTTCTTGGCGAACTCCTGCTGGATCAGTTTCTCGTCGTCGGGGAAGGTGAAGACGGACGCACAGTCGGCCGGTTCCCAGGCGTCGTTCGGGTCGATCCGGGAGACGGTCGCACAGGTCGACATCTCCGGAGTGAACATCAGCATGCCGTTGGCGTTGGCCGCGTGACCGTCGGCCTCGCCGTTGGTGGTGTAGAGCTCGGAGGCGATCTGCGGGCGGTAGCCGGGGACGGCGGACTTCTCGGGCGTACCGGCGAGCGACTTGTAGAGGACGTCGTCCGGGGTCGGTGAGCCGACCTGCCAGCCCACGCCGTAGAGGATCAGCTGGGCGGCGGAGTGGTAGTTGATGCCGTACTCGAAGCCGATCCGCTTCTGGAAGGCGTCGAGGGCCCTGGTCTCGGGCTCGGAGCCGGCGGCGGTGCCCCGGTAGGTCTCGTCGGCGGGGTCGGGGGACGAACCCTCGTTGTCGTAGCCCCACTTGTAGGAGAAGTTGCGGTTGAGGTCGACGCCGTCGCCGGGGGCGATCTTGCCGTCGCGGTTGTTGTCGCGGAGGTTCTTGCGCCACTGGCGTTCACCGTCGGGCGCGTGCGAGTAGTCGTAGCCGTCGGGATTGGCGGAGAGGACGAACCACAGCTCGGTGGAGTCCACGATCCGGGTGATCCGCTGGTCCTTGCCGTAGCTCGCGAGGTAGTGGTGGAGCAGCCGCCGCGTCATCTCGGGGGTGATCCACTCGCGGGCGTGCTGGTTGGAGAGGTAGAGGGTGGACGGCTTGGCGCCGTCGCGGTACTTCTTGGCGCCCTTGGTGAGCTTGAGGGCCAGGATGTCCTGGCCGTTCACGGTCCTGCCGATGCTGACGACCTTGGTGAGGGAGGGATTCGCCTTGGCTGTGGCGAGGATCTCCTCCTTGAGGCCGCCCGCGCCACCGTAGGGCCGGAAGATCCCGTCGCCCGCGGCGGAGATCCGCTTGCGCGCGGCGGCGGGCACCGAGTGCTCGGCGATGCTGACTCCCTGGCCGCGCAGTTGCTCCGCCTGGTCGCCGGTGAGGTACATCTCGATGGTCGCGGTGCCCTTGTCCGGCACCTGCTCGGTCAGCTCGTGCCCGTCGGCCCCGGCGGCGAGGAGCAGCGGCACCTGCGCCTTGGTGACCTTCGCATGCCATACGGAGAGGCTGCCGTCGTCTCCCCCGCCGTCACCTCCGCCGGCATCGGCCGCGGCGAGCGGTGCGAGTGCCAGTGCGCCGATCAGGAGTGAGGTCGCGGCGAGGAGCGATGCCGCTTTTCGTCTCTGTCTCATTGGCCCCCCTTGCTTTCGTCTGTCGCGAAAGAAAACAGATGCCAGGCTCATGACTGTTCATGATCATGTCAAGATGGCCCGAGGGGTCTGCGACACGCCGCTGCCGACGCCCCAATGGACGTCGGCAGCGCGGAAATTCACTCGGGGGAGGGACAGAGGCAACCGCCACCCGGCGAGGGCGTCATGCCCCGATGAGGCCGTTGTTGCCCGAAGCCGTCGTCATCCGACGAGGCCGTCCTCTGTCCGACGAAGGCCGTCGTGCACCCGACGAGGACGTCGTCCGTCCGACGAAGGCCGTCGTGCACCCGACGAGGACGTCGTCCGTCCGACGAAGGCCGTCGTGCACCCGACGAGGGCGCCGCTTGTCCGGCGAAGGCGTCATCGAACCCGGCGGCGCCGTGGTCCGCCCGACGAGGCGTCCTTCACCCGACGAGGCCGTCCGCCATTTCCTCCGTGAGGTTGGACTCCGTGCCGGGGATGCCGAGATCCTGCGCCCGCTTGTCCGCCATCGCCAGCAGGCGCCGGATCCGGCCCGCGACCGCGTCCTTCGTCAGCGGCGGGTCGGCCAGGGCACCCAGCTCCTCCAGGGACGCCTGCTTGTGCTCCATGCGGAGCCGGCCCGCGGCGGCGAGGTGCTCGGGGACCTCCTCGCCGAGGATCTCCAGGGCGCGCTGGACCCGCGCACCGGCGGCCACCGCCGCGCGGGCGGAGCGGCGCAGGTTGGCGTCGTCGAAGTTGGCGAGGCGGTTGGCGGTGGCGCGGACCTCGCGGCGCATCCGCCGCTCCTCCCAGGCCAGCACCGACTCGTGCGCGCCGAGCCGGGTCAGCAGTGCCCCGATCGCGTCGCCGTCGCGGACCACCACCCGGTCCACCCCGCGCACCTCGCGGGCCTTCGCGCCGATGGAGAGCCGACGCGCCGCACCGACCAGCGCCAGCGCGGCCTCCGGCCCCGGGCAGGTGACCTCCAGCGAGGAGGAGCGGCCGGGCTCGGTCAGCGAACCGTGCGCCAGGAAGGCCCCGCGCCACGCCGCCTCCGCGTCGCACGTGGCGCCGGAGACGACCTGCGGCGGCAGCCCTCGGATGGGCCGGCCCCGGCCGTCGACCAGGCCGGTCTGCCGTGCCAGCTGGTCACCGCCCGCCACGACCCGTACGACGTAGCGGGAGCCGCGGCGCAGCCCTCCGGGCGCCATCACCACGAGGTCGGAGGAGTGCCCGAAGATCTCCAGGATGTCCTTGCGGAGCCTGCGCGCCGCGATCCCCGTGTCCAGCTCCGCCTCGATCACGATGCGGCCGCTGACCAGGTGCAGCCCGCCCGCGAACCGCAGGATCGCCGAGACCTCCGCCTTCCTGCAGCAGGTCCGGGTGACGGGGAGCCGGGAGATTTCGTCCTTCACCGCTGCCGTCATCGCCATGGGCCGATCCTTCCATGCATCCGAAAAATACGGTCGTACGCGGCGGCCAACAGCTCCGGGTCGTGCTTCGGAGCACCGTCGGGTCTGGCCACCGGCGCCAGCTCGACCGCGGCACCGAGCCGCTTGGCGGCGTCGGCGAGGGACTCGCGGTCGGGCACGGCGGCCTCGTCGGCCAGCACCACGTCCAGGGCGAGTTTAGGGGCGTGTCGTCCCAAAACCTCCAAATGACGCTGCGGAGAGAAACCTTCCGTTTCTCCCGGCTGCGGCGCGAGGTTGAGGGAGAGGACCCGACGGGCCTTGGTCTCGACGAGGGCGTCCAGCAGCTCGGGCACCAGCAGGTGCGGGATCACCGAGGAGAACCAGGAGCCGGGCCCGAGCACCACCCAGTCCGCGTCCAGGACCGCGGCGACGGCCTCCGGGACGGCCGGCGGATCGTTCGGCACGAGGTGCACGGACTGCACCTCACCGGGGGTGAGCGCGACGGTCGCCTGCCCCCGGACGGTCTCCACCTCGTCCGGGCGCGCTGGATCATGGCCTCGGACCAGCGCCTGGAGCTCCAGCGGCACGGCGGACATCGGCAGCACCCGGCCGTGCGCGCCGAGCAGCTTGCCGACCAGGTCCAGGGCCTGGACATGGTCCCCGAGCTGCTCCCACAGCGCCACGATCAGCAGATTGCCGACGGCGTGCTCGTGCAGGTCGCCCTGGGACTGGAAGCGGTGCTGGATGACCCGCGCCCAGGTCTGTCCCCAGTCGTCGTCGCCGCACAGCGCGGCCAGCGCCTTGCGGAGATCGCCGGGCGGCAGCACGCCGAGCTCCTCCCGGAGCCGGCCGCTGGAGCCGCCGTCGTCGGCCACGGTGACGACCGCGGTGAGATCGCCGGTGATCCGGCGCAGCGCCGCGAGTGACGCCGACAGCCCCATGCCGCCGCCGAGGGCGACGACCTTGGGCTGGGCGCCGCGCCTGCGGCCGGTGCGCGGCGTGTCACTGCCGCGCAGCCGGCGCAGGCGGAGATTGCGACCGGTCACTCGCGCCCCATGTCACGGTGGACGACAACGGTCTCGATCCCCTCGGTCCCCAGGCGCGCGGCGAGCTTCTCGGACATGGCGACGGAGCGGTGCTTGCCGCCGGTACAGCCGACGGCGATGGTCACGTACCGCTTGCCCTCCCGGCGGTAGCCCGCCGCGATCAGCTGGAGCAGCTCGGTGTACTGGTTGAGGAACTCCTTGGCGCCCGGCTGGTTGAAGACATAGCCCGACACCTCCTCGTTGAGGCCGGTGAACGGCCGCAGCTCCGGCACCCAGTGCGGGTTCGGCAGGAAGCGGCAGTCGACCACCAGGTCGGCGTCGACCGGCAGGCCGTACTTGTAGCCGAACGACATGACGGTGGCCCGCAGCTCCGGCTCCTCGTCCCCCGCGAACTGGGCGTCCATCTTGGCGCGCAGCTCGTGGACGTTGAGGCTGGAGGTGTCGATCACCAGGTCGGCGTCGCCGCGCAGCTCACGCAGCAGGTCCCGCTCGGCGGCGATTCCGTCGACGATGCGGCCGTCACCCTGCAGCGGGTGCGGGCGCCGCACGGACTCGAAGCGGCGCACGAGGGCGTCGTCGGACGACTCCAGGAAGACGATGCGCCGGGTGACCTGCTTGGCGTCGAGATCCGCGAGGGACTCGCGGAGGTTGTCGAAGAACCGACGGCCGCGTACGTCCACGACGACGGCGATGCGGGCCACGTTGCCCTGGGAACGGGCGCCGAGCTCCACCATCGTCGGGATCAGCGCGGGCGGCAGGTTGTCGACGACGAACCAGCCGAGGTCCTCCAGGCACTTCGCCGCGGTGCTGCGCCCCGCGCCCGACATACCGGAGATGATCACCAGCTCGGGAATGGCCGCCTCGGCGGCCTGCCCGGCCTCGGTCGTCGTGCCCGTACTCACGTCTCCTGCTCCGTCTTCTCGGTCCGTGCGGCCCTCCTGGCCGCCCCCGTCCTGCCCGGCACTGGTGGTGGTGCCGGTGGTGGTGTCGGGCACGCTACCGGAGGGCCGGCCAGCGCTCGGCCCGGCACCCGGCGCCCCGGTGCCGCCCGGTCCGGTGGCCTCCGGACGTGTGAGGTCCTGCCCGGGGGCCTCAGGGCCCGTGGCGTCAGGGGCCGTGGCGTCGGGGCCGGTGCCCTCCGGGCCCGTACCGGGCTGTTCAGATCTGGTCTGGTCGGTCATTCCGTGCTGCCCCCGTCCTCGGTCGTGCGTCGTACTGTCGGAGCCCCGTCGTCCGCGTCCTCTTCAATGATCTCTCCTGTCGCCGTGTTCACGGCGGGCGCGGCCGGGGCAGCCTGGGCGAGGGCCACGACAACGGACTCGGCCGTCTTACGGCCCATGCCCGGCACCTCGCAGATCTGCTCGATTGTCGCCTGCCGCAGACGCTTCACCGAGCCGAAATACTTGATCAGCGCCTGCTTACGGGTCTCGCCGAGGCCGGGCACGGCATCCAGCGGGCTGGTGCGGAGCCGCTTGGTGCGCTTGGAGCGCTGGTAGCGGATCGCGAAGTCGTGAGCCGTGTCACGCACCCGCTGTATGAGATACAGCCCCTCACTGGAGCGGGGCAGCACGACCGGGTCGTCCTCGCCGGGCAGCCAGACCTCCTCCATCCGCTTGGCGATCCCGCAGACGGCGACGTCGTCGATGCCCAGCTCGTCCAGGGCCCGCTGGGCGGCCGCGACCTGCGGCTGCCCGCCGTCGACGAGAACGAGCTGCGGCGGATACGCGAAGCGCTTCGCCTTGCCGTTGCCCGCGTCATCCGCGGGGACCTCGCCGGCCTCCCCCGCCCACTCCCCCGTCTTCTCCTTCTCGGCCAGATAGCGCTTGAACCGACGGCTGATCACCTCATGCATCGAGCGGACGTCGTCCTGCCCCTCGAAGCTCTTGATCTGGAAGCGCCGGTACTCGCTCTTCCTGGGCAGCCCGTCCTCGAAGACCACCATGGAGGCCACCACGTCCTCGCCCTGCAGATGCGAGATGTCGAAGCACTCGATCCGCAGCGGCGCCGACTCCAGGTCCAGGGCCGCGGCGATCTCCTCCAGCGCCCGGGACCGGGTCGTCAGATCGCTCGCGCGCTTCGTCTTGTGCAGGACGAGGGCCTGCTGCGCGTTGCGCCCGACCGTCGCCATCAGGTCCTTCTTGTCGCCGCGCTGCGGGATCCGCAACGAGACGTTCGACCCGCGCCGGCCGCTCAGCCACTGGCCGACCGCGTCGGGATCCTCGGGGAGCGCGGGGACCAGGACCTCCTTCGGGACGGCGTCGCCGCTCTCCTCCCCGTACAGCTGCTGCAGCGCGTGCTCGACCAGGCCCGCCGTGTCGACGGCCTCGACCTTGTCGGTGACCCAGCCGCGCTGGCCGCGCACCCGCCCGCCCCGTACGTGGAAGATCTGGACGGCGGCCTCCAGCTCGTCCTCGGCGACCGCGATCAGATCGGCGTCGGTGGCGTCGGCCAGCACGACCGCGTTCTTCTCCATGGCCCGCTTCAGGGCCTCTATGTCGTCGCGGAGCCGGGCCGCCCGCTCGTACTCCATCTCCTCGGCGGCCGCCATCATGTCCTTCTCCAGACGGCGGATGTACGTGCCGGTGCGGCCGGCCATGAAGTCGCAGAAGCCTTCGGCCAGTTCGCGGTGCTCCTGCGGGGTGACCCGCCCGACGCACGGGGCCGAGCACTTGCCGATGTAGCCGAGGAGACAGGGCCGGCCCGTCCTCTCCGCGTTCTTGAACACCCCTGCGGAGCAGGTCCGTACGGGGAAGACCCGGAGCATGAGGTCGACGGTCTCGCGGATCGCCCACGCGTGCCCGTAGGGACCGAAGTAGCGCACGCCCTTCTTCTTGGCGCCACGCATGACCTGGACCCGCGGGAACTCCTCGTTCATGGTCACCGCGAGATACGGATAGCTCTTGTCATCCCGGTACTTGACGTTGAAACGCGGGTCGAACTCCTTGATCCAGGAGTACTCCAGCTGCAGCGCCTCCACCTCGGTGGAGACGACCGTCCACTCCACGGAGGCCGCGGTGGTGACCATCGTGCGGGTGCGAGGGTGCAGACTCGCCAGGTCCTGGAAGTAGTTGGCGAGCCGCTGCCGGAGGCTCTTCGCCTTGCCGACGTAGATCACCCGGCGGTGGTCGTCACGGAACTTGTAGACCCCGGGCGAGTCGGGGATCTGCCCCGGCGTGGGGCGGTAGCTGGAGGGGTCTGCCATGCCGCCCACCCTACTGGCGGCCACCGACAACCGGGCCCCGCCAACCCGTGCCCCGGGCCGCCGGTCGGGCGTCGGGGCGGTCGGGCGTCGGGGCGGGGCGGACGTCAGGGCCGGGCGGACGTCAGGGCCGGGCGGGCGTCAGGGCCGGGCGGCGCGGAAGCCGGTCGGGCGGCGCGGAAGCCGGTCGGGCGGCGCGGAAGCCGGTCGGGCGGCGCGGAAGCCGGCGTCGAAGCCGGTCGGCGACAGGGCCTGTCAGGCGTCCGGGCCCGCGATCAGCTTTCCGCCGCGCACCGTGACCGGGACCTCCGGGAGCGGGACCGTCGCCGGGCCCTTGAGGGCCTCACCCGTCGTGACGTCGAAGCGGCTGCCGTGGCAGGGGCAGTTGCCCTCCATGTCCTCGATCTTGTCCAGGAGGCAGCCGGCGTGGGTGCACTGCGCGCTGAAGGCCTTGTACTGGCCCTTGGCCGGGCAGTGCACGATGACCCGCTCCTCGCGGTAGAGCTTGGCGCCGCCGACCGGGACGGCGTCCGGGGCACCCAGGTCGACCGGGGCGGTCGGGGTGGGCACCTGGGCGTGGCCGAGCTTGGACTCCGTGGAGCAGGCGGCGGCCCCCAGCCCGGCGGCCCCGGCGAGGGCGGCGCCTTTCAGCACGGTGCGGCGGGCGGCAGGCTGGCCGGACATGAAGTCTCCACGGATCGGGGCGGGTGTGCCTGGTGTTGTCTTTGGTCGTGTCGCCTGGTGATGACAGACAGGACGATACCGACGCAGATCGCGGCTCTTTCGGGCGGGTCGGGGCAGCCCGGGGACGTGCGCGGTCTGTCGCGGCCCGGAACGATGCGTTACGTTTCTGAGCCGTGATCGTCGTCGCCGGAGAGTCCTTGATCGACCTGGTCCCGCAGTGCGCGGCGGTCGATGGCGAGCCGTTTCCCGCACTGCTGCCCCGTCCTGGCGGCGGCCCGTACAACACCGCGGTGGCGCTCGGGCGGCTGGGCTCGCCCGTCACCTTCTGCTCGCGCGTCTCCACGGACGGCTTCGGCGAGGCCCTGCTGGGCGGGCTGCGCGCGGCGGGCGTCGCAACGTCCCTGGTGCAGCGCGGGCCCGAACCGACGACGCTGGCGGTCGCCTCGATCGGGGCCGACGGCTCGGCGGGTTACGGCTTCTACGCGTCCGGCAGCGCCGACCGGCTCTTCGAGCTGCCACCGGAACTGCCCGGCGAGGTGCGTGCGTTGGCCCTCGGGACCTGCTCACTCGTGTGGGAGCCGGGGGCGAGTGCGTACGAGGCACTGCTGCGGCGGGAGGCGGCGCGCGGGGTCTTCACCCTGCTGGACCCGAACATCCGCCCGGGACTGATCCCGGACCCGGACGCCTACCGGGCCCGGTTCGCGGGCTGGCTGCCGTCGGTGTCGCTGCTGAAGCTCTCCGAGGACGACGCGCGGTGGCTCGGCGGCTCCCCGGAGCAGTGGCTCGCGGCGGGCCCGGCCGCGGTCGTGCTGACGCGCGGCGCGCGGGGGCTCACGGTGCTCACCCGGGAGGACGTGGAGGTCTCGGTCCCCGCCGCGCCGGTCGCCGTGGCGGACACGATCGGCGCGGGCGACACGGTGAACGCGGCGCTGCTGCACCGCCTGGCCGGCCAGGACCCGGCGCCCCTGGACGCCGCCGCCTGGACCGGCATCCTCACATTCGCCGCCCACGCGGCGGCGCTGACGTGCTCCCGCACGGGCGCGGAACCTCCGTACGCGGCGGACCTCCGTTAGCCCGGCCCCGTAGACGCCTCCCGGAGCTCCGGTCCACCGGGACACGCCCGCCGGTGCTCCAGGCAGTCGGCGTGCAGAGGTGCCGGGGTCACGCCCCGGCACCCCCGTGCCTGCGCGTCAGGCCTTGCGGGCCCGCGCCGTGCGGGCTGTCGCCGCGCGCTTCGTGGGGGTCGCGTTCGCCGCGACCGTCTTCTTCGCGGCCACCTTCCTCGTCACCGTCTTGCGGCTCTGCGGCGGCACCGCGTCGCTGATCCGGTCCGGGCTGAGGATCTCCCGCAGGAACTTGCCCGTGTGGCTCGCGGGGACGCCGGCGACCTGCTCCGGCGTGCCCTCGGCGATGACGAGGCCACCGCCGCTGCCACCCTCGGGCCCCATGTCGAGGACCCAGTCCGCGGTCTTGATGACGTCCAGGTTGTGCTCGATGACGATCACCGTGTTGCCCTTGTCGACCAGCCCCGACAGCACGTTGATCAGCTTCGAGATGTCCTCGAAGTGCAGACCGGTGGTCGGCTCGTCCAGGACGTAGACCGTACGGCCCGTGGAGCGCTTCTGGAGCTCCGAGGCGAGCTTCACCCGCTGGGCCTCGCCACCCGACAGTGTCGGCGCGGACTGCCCGAGGCGGACGTAGCCCAGACCGACCTCACTGAGGGTCTTGAGATGGCGGGCGATCGTCGGGACGGCCTCGAAGAAGTGGAGCGCCTCCTCGATCGGCATGTCCAGCACCTCGGCGATGGACTTGCCCTTGTAGTGGACCTCCAGCGTCTCCCGGTTGTAGCGCGCACCGTGGCAGACCTCGCACGGGACGTACACGTCCGGCAGGAAGTTCATCTCGATCTTGATCGTGCCGTCGCCGGAGCAGTTCTCGCACCGGCCGCCCTTGACGTTGAAGGAGAAGCGGCCCGGCAGATAGCCGCGCACCTTCGCCTCCATCGTCTCCGCGAAGAGCTTGCGGACGTGGTCGAAGACTCCGGTGTACGTGGCCGGGTTGGACCGGGGCGTACGGCCGATGGGCGACTGGTCGACGTGCACGACCTTGTCGACGAGGTCGTCGCCGTCCACCCGGGTGTGCCGGCCCGGCACCGACTTGGCGCCGTTGAGCTCGCGCGCCAGGTGCGTGTAGAGGATGTCGTTGACCAGCGTCGACTTGCCGGAGCCGGAAACTCCGGTCACTGCCGTCAGAACACCGAGCGGGAACGAGACGTCGATGTCCCGCAGATTGTTCTCACGGGCTCCGTGCACCGTCAGCCGGCGGCTCGGGTCCATGGGGCGCCGGAGGTCCGGCGTCGGGATGGACCGCTTCCCCGACAGGTACTGCCCGGTCATCGACTCCTTGTTGGCCAGCAGCTGCTTCAAGGGGCCGGAGTGGACGACCTTGCCGCCGTGCTCACCGGCACCGGGGCCGATGTCGACGACCCAGTCGGCGACCTTGATGGTGTCCTCGTCGTGCTCCACCACGATCAGCGTGTTGCCCATGTCCCGCAGGCGGACCAGGGTCTCGATGAGCCGGTGGTTGTCCCGCTGGTGCAGTCCGATGGACGGCTCGTCCAGCACGTACAGCACGCCCACGAGTCCGGAGCCGATCTGCGTGGCGAGCCGGATGCGCTGTGCCTCGCCGCCGGAGAGCGTGCCCGCGGCGCGGTTGAGCGACAGGTAGTCCAGACCGACGTCGACCAGGAACCGCAGTCGTTCGTTGACCTCCTTGAGCACCCGCTCGGCGATCTTCTTGTCGCGGGCGTTCAGCTTCAGCTCACCGAGGAAGTCGGCGCATTCGCTGATCGACATGGCCGAGACCTCGGCGATGGACTTCTCCATGACCGTGACCGCGAGAACGATCGGCTTGAGGCGGCTTCCCTCACAGGTCGGGCAGGGCACCTCGCGCATATAGCCCTCGAAGCGCTCACGGCTGGAGTCGCTCTCGGCCTCGCTGTGCCGCCGCTTGACGAAGGTGACGGCGCCCTCGAACGCCGGGGTGGTGTAGGCGCGCTCCCTGCCGTACCGGTTCCGGTAGCGGACCTCGACCTGGGTCTTGTGGCCGTAGAGCAGGGCCTTCTTGGCGCGCTGGGGCAGCCCGGCCCAGGGCATGTCGGTGCTGAAGCCGAGGGCCTGGGCGAGCCCGCCGATCAGCCGCCCGAAGTACTCCTTGGTGTGGCCGTGGGACCAGGGGTGGATGGCGCCCTCGTCCAGCGAGCGCTCCTCGTCGGGGACGAGCAGCTCGGGGTCGACCTCCATGCGCGTGCCGATGCCGGTGCAGTCGGGGCAGGCGCCGAACGGCGAGTTGAAGGAGAAGGAACGGGGCTCCAGTTCCTCGAAGGAGAGGTCGTCGTACGGGCAGTACAGGTGCTCCGAGTACATCCGCTCGCGCTCGGGGTCGTCCTCGGGGAGGTCGACGAAGTCGAGCACCACCATGCCGCCGGAGAGGCCCAGCGCGGTCTCGACCGAGTCGGTGAGCCGGCGCTTGGCGCTGTCCTTGACGGTGAGGCGGTCGACGACCACCTCGATGGTGTGCTTCTCCTGCTTCTTCAGCGTCGGCGGTTCGGTCAGCTGGATCGTCTGCCCGTCGACCCTGGCCCGGCTGTAGCCCTTGGTCTGGAGGTCGGCGAAGAGGTCGACGAACTCTCCCTTGCGCTCCCGCACGAGCGGCGAGAGCACCTGGAAGCGGCTGCCCTCGGGCAGCTCCAGCACCTTGTCGACGATGGCCTGCGGCGACTGGCGCGAGATGGGGCGGGAGCACTCGGGGCAGTGCGGCTTGCCGATCCGGGCGAAGAGCAGACGCAGGTAGTCGTAGACCTCGGTGATCGTGCCCACGGTCGAGCGCGGGTTGCGTGAGGTGGACTTCTGGTCGATCGAGACGGCCGGGGAGAGGCCCTCGATGAAGTCGACGTCCGGCTTGTCCATCTGGCCGAGGAACTGCCGGGCGTAGGAGGACAGCGACTCGACGTACCGGCGCTGTCCCTCGGCGAAGATCGTGTCGAACGCGAGAGACGACTTGCCCGACCCCGAGAGCCCGGTGAAGACGATGAGTGAGTCACGCGGGAGGTCGAGCGAGACGTTCTTGAGATTGTGCTCGCGAGCGCCACGGACGATGAGACGGTCGGCCACGCCGGGTCCGCACCTTTCTTGAGAGAGGTCTTGGGAGAAGCGGGCGGCATCGCCCCCCGCCCCGGACTGTCCCAGGCTAGGGGGGCCACCAT
Organism: Streptomyces sp. NPDC000410; assembly: GCF_040300305.1. Taxonomy (NCBI): domain Bacteria; kingdom Bacillati; phylum Actinomycetota; class Actinomycetes; order Kitasatosporales; family Streptomycetaceae; genus Streptomyces; species Streptomyces sp. NPDC000410. Next base: position 239,574 of record NZ_JBEPDM010000007.1, on the reverse strand, counting down.
GTGGACGAATGCCGGACTGATGAATGCCTGACTTCCAAGGATGCCTCCCCCGAGCCTATAGCACGCGCATTCGATTTCCGGCGGAGCTCGGACACCTTCACCCGAACGTGTGGCGGGGCTATCGTCTTCCCCATGATCGATCCTGTGCGCGACCTGGCCTCTGTACGTGAAGCGACCGACCGGCTCATCGCAGCGGCCGCCGGACTGGACAACGCCGCCGCCCTTGAGCCGTCACGGCTCCCCGACTGGAGCCGCGGCCACATCCTGGCCCATGTCGCCCTCAACGCGGACGCCCTCGCGAACGTTCTCCAGGGACGTCCCATGTACGTCAGCGGCGAGGCCCGCGACGCGGACATCGAGCGCGACGCGCCCCGGCCGCTCGCAGCCCACCTCGACGAGGCTCGCGCCAGCGCCGCCCGCTTCCAGGCCGCCGCGGCCGAGGGCGGCGAGGACGCCGACTGGTCGCGCGTCGTCGAGCTGCGCAACGGCGTGAAGGACGCGGCGGCCCGTGTCCCCTTCCGGCGCCTGATCGAGGTCGAGCTGCACCATGTCGACCTCGGCATCGGCTACGAGCTGGAGGACCTCCCCGAGGAGTTCACCCAGCGGGAGATCGCCTTCCTCACCGAGCGCTTCACCGGCAACGCCGCGCTGCCCCCGATCACCGTCGCCGACACCGCCGGACACACCTGGAGCACAGGTGGCGAAGAAGGGACCCCGGTCACCGTCAGCGGCGCCGCTCCCGATCTGGTCGGCTGGCTGGCCGGACGGCGGGACGGCTCGGCGCTCGACGTGCGGGGAGGTTCCCTTCCCGTGCTGCCGCCGCTGTAGTCGGCTGAGTACGCTGATCCCATGACTTACAGCGGAGCGGTGAAGGTCGGCGGTCCGGCGGATGTGCACGAGCTGACGGACGTGATGATCTCCAAGGTCGCGGTCGGGCCGATGGACAACAACGCGTATCTGCTGCGCTGCCGGACGACCGGCGAGCAGCTGCTGATCGACGCGGCCAATGACCCGCAGACCTTGATCACGCTGATCGGTGACGACGGCATCTCGGCCGTCGTCACCACCCACCGCCACGGCGACCACTGGCAGGCCCTGGCCGAGGTGGTGGCGGCCACCGGCGCCCGCACCTATGCCGGCGCGTACGACGCGGAGGGTATCCCCGTCCCCACCGACGTGCTGGTCGAGGACGGCGACACGATCACGGTCGGCCGGGTCGAGCTCACCGCCCGGCATCTGGTCGGCCACACTCCGGGGTCCATCGCGCTGGTCTACGACGACCCGCACGGCCACCCCCATGTCTTCACCGGCGACTGTCTCTTCCCGGGCGGGGTGGGCAACACCTGGAAGGACCCCAAGGCCTTCGCCAGCCTGATCCACGACGTGGAGACCAAGCTCTTCGGCGCTCTCCCCGACGAGACCTGGGTCTATCCCGGACACGGCAACGACACCACCCTCGGCGCCGAGCGTCCGCATCTGCCGGAGTGGCGCGCACGCGGCTGGTAGCGCTTGGGCGGGTGTGCTTCCACACGCCCCCGTAACCGTGGACGATCACGGGTAGTTGGCGCGACATGCGTAAAGCTCACCTTCCGTCACCGTCCACGCCCGGCCCTTCATCCTCTTCACCCCCTGCATCCCCTTCCATGCCACGGCTCGCGGCCGCCTCCCTCGCGGGGACGGCCATCGAGTTCTACGACTTCTTCGTGTACGGGACGGCCGCGGCGCTCGTGCTCGGGCCGCTGTTCTTTCCGACGTTCTCGCCGCTCGCGGGGACGCTCGCCGCGTTCGGCACGTTCGCGGTCGGTTTCATTTCGCGCCCGCTCGGTTCGGTCCTCTTCGGGCACATCGGTGACCGGTACGGGCGGCGGCCGGTGCTCTTCGCCTCGCTGCTGCTGACCGGGCTGGCCACGGTCCTGGTCGGCTGCGTGCCGTCGTACGCGACGCTCGGCGTGACCGCCCCGCTCCTGCTGCTGGTGCTCCGCTTTCTGCAGGGGCTCGGACTCGGCGGCGAATGGGGCGGGGCGGTGCTGCTCACCGCCGAGCACGCGCCGGCCGCCCGCCGAGGGCTGTGGGCGAGCTTTCCGCAGATCGGGCCGGCGGTCGGATTTCTGCTGGCCAACGGGGTGATGCTGGCCCTGTCCGCGGGGCTGACCGACGCCCAGTTCCGGGAGTGGGGCTGGCGTGTGCCGTTCTGGGCGGCGGGTCTGCTCGCGGCGGGCGGACTGCTGCTGCGCACGTCCTTGACGGAGACCCCGCAGTTCCAGGAGATCACCGAACCGGCCCGGCTGCCGCTGGCGGAGGTGTTCCGCGGGCACTGGAGGCTGGTGCTGCTGACCGCCGGGGCACTGGCGGTGGGCTACGCGGTCTTCTACACGGTCTCCACCTGGGCGCTGGCGTACGGCACCGAGCGGCTCGGTGTGAGCCGGACATCGATGCTGGTCTGCATCATGGCGGCCGTGGCGGTCAAGGGTGCGGTCACGCCGTTCGCAGCGATGCTCGGTGACCGTTACGGCCGGCGGCCGCTCTGCCTCATCGGCTGCGCCGCGACCGCGTTGTGGATGTTCCCGATGACGGCGCTGCTGCAGACCGCCGAGCCGCTGCTGATGTTCGTCGGGTTCCTGGGCGCGATGCTGGCGTTCATCACGATGTTCGCGGTGGTCGCCGCGTATCTGCCGGAGCTGTACGAGCCGAGGGTGCGGTGCACCGGCGCGGCGGTCGGCTACAACCTGGCGGGCGTACTGGGCGGCGCGCTGACCCCGATCGTGGCCACGGCACTCTCGGAAGGCGCGGGCCCGCCGTGGGGCGTGGCAGCGTATCTGACCGGGATCGCCCTGCTCAGCCTCGGCTGCTTCGCGCTGCTGCCGGAGACCCTGCCGACGCGGACGGTGGCGGAGGCGGCGGAGGAGCCTGCGGCGGCCTGAGACGCCACTGCTCACACAGACAGCGGCCGGGTTGCTGAGCAACCCGGCCGCTGTCCCGTGACACGTATCGGACGGTGTCCGGACGCATCAGGCGTCGATGCTGTCCTTCTGGTCCGCTCCGCCCGCGTCGGCCGCCCCGGCAGGCTGCTCGGCGGCCCGTGCCTCCGCCTCACGCCGCTCCTGCCTCCTGGAGGCGATCAGGCTGGTGATCGTCGTAATGATCAGGACGGCGCAGATGAACGCCAGCGAGAACGGGATGGAGATCTCGGGGACATGGACCCCGGACTCGTGCATGGCGTGCAGCACCAGCTTGACCCCGATGAACCCGAGGATCACCGACAGGCCGTAGCTGAGGTGGACGAGCTTCTTGAGCAGTCCGCCGATCAGGAAGTACAGCTGGCGCAGGCCCATCAGGGCGAAGGCGTTGGCCGTGAAGACGATGTACGGGTCCTGGGTCAGGCCGAAGATCGCGGGGATCGAGTCCAGCGCGAACAGCACATCGGTGGTGCCGATGGCGAGCATGACGACCATCAGCGGGGTCAGCACACGCTTGCCGTTGACGCGGATGAAGAGCTTCGTGCCGTGGTACCTGTCGGCGACGCCGAACTTCTTCTCGATGGACTTGAGGAGCCTGTTCTCCTCGAAGTCGTCCTCCTCCTCGTCGGAGCGCGCCTCCTGGATGAGCTTCCAGGCGGTGTAGATCAGGAACGCACCGAAGATGTAGAAGACCCACGAGAAGCTGGCGATGATCGTGGCGCCGGCGGCGATGAAGATGGCCCGCAGGACCAGGGCTATCAGCACGCCCACGAGCAGCACCCGCTGCTGGAGGTGGGACGGCACCGCGAACTTCGCCATGATCAGGACGAAGACGAAGAGGTTGTCGACACTGAGCGACTTCTCGGTGATGAAGCCCGCGAAGAACTCGGCCGACGCCTGGCTCTCGCCGAATACCAGCAGGCCGAGGCCGAAGAGCGCGGCGAGAACGATCCAGACGACCGTCCAGATACCGGCTTCCTTGGTCGACACGTCATGCGGCTTGCGCCCGATGAAGAAGTCGACCGCGATCAGGGCGGAGAGACCAAGAATGGTCAGCACCCACATGTTCAATGAAACGTCCACTGCGCCTCCGGCGTCGTACGGCTACTTGATCAGCGTCGTCGCTGCCGGAGGTCTCTTCCACCCGGGCGACTCAGTGCCGCATACCGGGCCGACGCCCCGGGACCGGTCCTTCCGGACCGTCCGTATTGACGGGCACGCCGCACATGGGAGTACTCCCCTCCGCTCAAAGGAGCGTACAGGAAAGCCCAAGGAAAGGTAAAGAGCCAGGTAACGTAAGAGTCAAATGAGCAGGTCAGTACCCCTTACGTGCTCTCTTCGCGTCAACGCCGCCGAGTACGACGCGCCTGCGCGACCTGGGCGAGCACCTGCTGCAGAACATCGCTGCCCGGCGGAATCCGCAGCGGCTCGTACGTCCAGGCGTGCTGCACCCACGGGTCGGCGAGGTGGTCATCGGGGACCGGCGTGATCCGCAGCAGCGAGCGCCAGAGCGGGTCGAGCACCGGGCCGTAGGCGCTGGCGTCCTCGCGGTCCGCGACCATCAGGAGATGGACGCCCACCGCCGGGCCCTCGTCGGCGATGTAGCGCAGCTGAGTGACCGCTCGGTCGTCGAAGCCGTGCGGGAAGTCGTTGACGATCAGCAGTTGCTCGGCGGTGTCCAGATCGGCCGGGAGCGCGTCGGACGCCCCGCCGCGCACCGCCATCTGCACCAGGTCGACGCGCTGGGTGAGCTTCGCGAGGACGTCGGAGACACCCTGGGCCCCGGCGGCGGGCGGCTCGTCCAGCACTCCCGAGCGCACGAGCGGGGCGAGCGAGGCGGCCGCGGCGCCCGCGGGGTCGATGACATGGACCGTGAACTCACCGGCCGGGTAGACGGCGAGCAGCCGGGCGGCGTGCGCGACCGCGGTGTCCATGGCGAGCGCGCGCAGCTGCGCCTCGTCCATCAGCACCGCGGCCTCGGAGCCGGAGCGCCCGCTGTCCACCCACAGGCCCCGCTCCAGCGGCAGCCGGATCAGCATGGGAATGCGCAGCTCGGGGCTCTCGGGGAGATGCAGATCGCCCAGGCGCAGGGCCATCGGGATCTCCATCGGGACGCGGTAGCCGTGCCAGACGGGGTTGTCCCAGCGGGCGAAGGCGGGCGGCAGGGCGGGCTCGACGACCTCGGACTCGGCGGCGAGCTGGGCGAGATCGCGGTCGAGGACCTCACGGGCCTGCTCGGTCAGCCGGTCGTGCTTGGCGCGCGCCTCCTCACGGGCGGCGTCCCCGGTCCCTCCGATACGGCTGCGCGGGTCGGAGAGCGCGCGGTCGAGCTCCTGGTCGAGGCGGGACTCGGCGAAGTCGACGGCGCTGCGGTACGCGGCGGTGGTGCGGGCCAGGTCCTCGAACATGCCCCAGACCTGGTTGTAGAGCCGCTCCTCCATGGACCAGCCGGTGGCGTCCCCGGCGACCGGGGCGGGCGGACGGCCCGGGTCGGCGGGCGCCGCGGCCGGGGCCGACGGCGGGGGCGCGGCGGACTGCCTGCGCGGGTGCGCGTAGTTGATGGGACCGGTGTGGGTCTGTGCCTCGGACTGGGGCTGGGACTGGGACTGGGGCTGCGGGGTGCCGTCGGAGGGGGTGCCCGTGGGGGCGGCCTGGCCCTGGGCCGCGGTGCTCTGGGGCTGCGCTCCCGACGCGGCCGCCGTGGCGCCGCGCCGCACCTCCGTGGTGCGCGGCGAGGGCGTGGCGACCGTACGCGAGAGACCGGGCGCGACGGTCTCCTGGATGGCGGCGGCCAGCTCACCGGCGCGGTCGAGGCCCTGATCGGTGAGGAGGTCGGTGAGGCCGCCCGCGTAACCCTGGCCGATGGCGCGGACCTTCCAGGCACCCTGGCGGCGGTAGAGCTCCAGGGCGACGACCGCGGACTCGCTGTCCAGGCCTGTGATCGTGTAGCTGGCGATCTCGGTGCCGTCGGCGCCGACGACGGCGACGAACGGGGCGGCGACCGCGCCGAAGCGGACCGGCGTCGCGGGTGTCAGGGGCAGTGCGAGCAGGACCGCCACCCGGTGCACGGCGGCGGGCGCCGCGTCCAGGTCCACGGTGAGCCGGTGGTCGGCAGTGGCCTGCCGGGAGACCTCGATCCCGGGGAGCTCCGGCTGCCCCGGGTGGGCGACCCATTCGGTGCCCGGCACGCGGCCTTCCTCGTCGCCGAGCGTGACTCCGGCCACGACGGGTCTGCCGGCCGACACCCGGATCTCCAGTCGGGTGTGGGGCAGTGGATGGTTCTGCCCCCGGACCAGCTCGGCCGTCATGCCTCTGTCCCCTCGGTGGTGCGTGCCGCATCGGTGGTACGTGGCGCAGCTCCCGGCGGCCTGATCCGTCCGGGAGCTGCGCGCACGCGAAGAACGCGAGTCGTGCCTACAGGTGCGGCAGGATCGACGGCATCAGGTCCTGGAACGTACGGCCGTTGGCCGGGTTGCCGAGGGCGGTCATCTTCCAGCCGGATCCGGCGCGGTGCACCTTCGCCATGATCTGCGCGGTGTACTGCCCGCCGCCGTCCAGCGTGTAGCGCGCGAGCTCCTCGCCGTTGGTCTCGTCGACGATGCGACAGAACGCGTTCCGCACTTCCTGGAAGGTCTGGCCGGTGAACGAGTTCACCGTGAAGACGATCTGGTCGATGTGGACCGGTACGCGCTGGAGGTCGACGAGGATCGCCTCGTCGTCGCCGCCCTGGCCGACACCGCCGACGAGGTTGTCGCCGGTGTGCCGGACCGAACCGTCGTCACTGACGAGGTGGCGGAAGAAGACCACGTCGACCGGCTGCTTGTCGGCGAAGAGCACGGCCGAGGCGTCGAGGTCGACCTCGCGCGTGCGCGAGCCGAACAGCCCACGTCGCGGCGCCGCCTGCCAGCCGAGTCCCATCCGCACCGCGGTCAGCGTTCCGCCGTCGCTCTTCTGCAGGCTGATGGCCTGACCCTTGGTCATGTTGACCGTCACGCGCTGTCCCCTTCTCCCTCGGCCGAGGTCCGGCCGCCCCAGTGGCACCGCGATCGTACGCGGCAGCCCGGGAAGCGCAGCCCCCGCTGCCGTCCGTGTGTGCGGCTGCCCTGCACCCTACGCATTCGCGCCGACAGCGCAGCAGACCTCGGCCGGTTTTGTGTCGGTCCTGAAACACAGCGGGGGCCGGAATCCCGGCCGAATCCCACATCACAGCGGGCCGGGCGGGCCGCCGCCCACCAGGCCGGCCGGTCAGGCCGTGAGGCCCGTCCGCCTGTCAGGCCAGTCCGGCCTCCTTCATCTGCCGCAGCTCCTTCTTCAGCTCGCCGACCTCGTCGCGCAGTCGGGCTGCCACCTCGAACTGGAGCTCCGCCGCGGCCGCCCGCATCCGGTCGGTCATCTCCTCGATGATTCCGGCCAGTTCGGCGGCGGGACGGTCGCTGGTGATCTCGCCCTTCTTGGCGCCCGCCTTGCCGCCCTTGGCCCCCTTGACCGCATGCGCGCCCAGCGAGGGCACCGGTGCCTTGGCGCCCTTGCCGTCCTTCCCCTGGCGGTAGCCGGTGCCGAGCAGTTGCTCGGTGTCGACCTCCTCGCGGGCGATGGTGGCCACGATGTCGTTGATCTTCTTGCGGAGCGGCTGGGGATCGATGCCGTTCGCCTTGTTGTACGCGACCTGCTTCTCGCGGCGGCGGTTGGTCTCGTCGATGGCCTGCGCCATCGCCGGGGTGATCGTGTCGGCGTACATGTGGACCTGGCCGGAGACGTTACGCGCCGCGCGGCCGATGGTCTGGATGAGCGAGGTGCCCGAGCGCAGGAAGCCCTGCTTGTCCGCGTCGAGGATGGCGACGAGCGAGACCTCGGGGAGGTCGAGTCCCTCGCGCAGCAGGTTGATGCCGACCAGGACGTCGTACTCACCGGAGCGCAGCTCCCGCAGCAGCTCGACGCGGCGGAGCGTGTCGACGTCGCTGTGCAGATAGCGGACCTGGATGCCCAGCTCCAGGAAGTAGTCGGTGAGGTCCTCGGCCATCTTCTTGGTGAGGGTGGTGACAAGGACCCGCTCGTCCTTCTCGGTGCGCTTGCGGATCTCGTGCACCAGGTCGTCGATCTGGCCCTCGGTGGGCTTGACGACGACCTCCGGGTCGACCAGGCCGGTCGGGCGGATGATCTGCTCCACGAAGCCGTCGGAGCGGGAGAGTTCGTAGGTGCCGGGGGTCGCGGAGAGGTAGACCGTCTGGCCGATCCGCTGCTGGAACTCCTCCCACTTCAGCGGCCGGTTGTCGAGCGCGGAGGGCAGCCGGAAGCCGTGGTCGACGAGGGTCCGCTTGCGGGAAGCGTCGCCCTCGTACATCGCGCCGATCTGCGGGACCGTCACGTGGGACTCGTCGATGACGAGGAGGAAGTCCTCCGGGAAGTAGTCCAGGAGCGTGTTCGGCGCGGTGCCGGGGGCGCGGTCGTCGAAATGCATCGAGTAGTTCTCCACGCCGGAGCAGGAGCCGATCTGGCGGAGCATCTCGATGTCGTACGACGTGCGCATGCGCAGCCGCTGGGACTCCAGGAGCTTGCCCTGCTTGTCCAGCTCGCCGAGGCGCACCTCCAGCTCGCGCTCGATGCCGTTGATCGCCTTCTCCATGCGCTCCGGGCCGGCGACGTAGTGGCTGGCGGGGAAGACGTACAGCTCCTGGTCGTCGCTGATGACCTCGCCGGTGAGCGGATGGAGGGTGGAGAGGGCCTCGATCTCGTCGCCGAACATCTCGATCCGGACGGCCAGCTCCTCGTAGACCGGGAAGATCTCGATGGTGTCGCCGCGGACCCGGAAGGTGCCGCGCGCGAACGCCACGTCGTTGCGCGTGTACTGGATGTCGACGAACCGGCGCAGCAGCTGGTCCCGGTCGATCTCCTCGCCGACCTTGAGCGGCACCATGCGGTCCACGTACTCCTGCGGGGTGCCGAGGCCGTAGATGCAGGAGACGGAGGCGACCACGACGACGTCGCGGCGGGTCAGCAGTGAGTTCGTCGCCGAGTGGCGCAGCCGCTCGACCTCCTCGTTGATGGAGGAGTCCTTCTCGATGTACGTGTCCGACTGCGGGACGTAGGCCTCGGGCTGGTAGTAGTCGTAGTACGAGACGAAGTACTCCACCGCGTTGTTCGGCAGGAGCTCGCGGAACTCGTTCGCCAACTGGGCGGCCAGCGTCTTGTTCGGCGCCATGACGAGGGTGGGGCGCTGGAGTTTCTCGATCATCCAGGCCGTGGTCGCCGATTTGCCGGTGCCGGTCGCACCGAGCAGGACCACATCCTTCTCACCTGCGCGAATGCGCTTTTCAAGCTCGGCGATGGCCGAGGGCTGGTCACCGCTGGGCTGGTAGGAACTGACGACCTCGAAGGGCGCCACCGAGCGTTCGATCTGGGAAACGGGCCGCATGGAACCACCGTACGACCCGCCACTGACAGCCGGACGGGATCCGGGGTTCCTGGAGGGGGAAGCCGGGGGTGGAGCTCGTGTCAGCGGTGGCGGGAGCGGTGGGCGGCACGCCGCCCGGACCGGGAGGGCGCCGACCAGTTCGCGGGCTCGCCGTACGACGGCGCCTGCCGTTGCCCGGGCAGGACCGGCCGCGCCCTTCGGCCGGCCGCGCCGCGCCGCGCGTCGGGCTGCTGCCGGTCGGGGTCTCCCATCACGAGCAGGGGATCGAACATGACCACCACGCCCGCCATGACCAGGAAGACGGCGGGACCGATCAGCATCGGGGCGATGAGGGTCGCGGGCGAATCGCCCGCCATGCCCGGAGGGACGTCGCCGTGCAGATGGACGCTCACGGCCGCCATCCCGGTGTAGTGCATTCCACTCACCGCGATGCCCATCACCAGGCTGGCGCCGAGGCTGGCCATGAAGCCGTGGACGGACACCGCCGCCCAGAGCGCGGTGGTGGCCGCCACGACGGCGATCACCACGGACAGGGCCACGGTGAGGGTGTCGTATTCGAGACGCCCCTGGAGCCGCATTCCGGCCATGCCCAGATAGTGCATGGAGGCGATGCCGAGGCCGGTGATGGTGCCGCCGGTGACCAGGGCCATCCTGGTGGCGCCGCGGTAGCCGACGATGAAGATCCCGATGCCGGTCATGACGACGGCGACGCCGAGGCTGGCGAACGTGGTCGGCCGGTCGTAGCTGATCGGGGACTCGGCGACGGTGAAGCCCATCATGGCGATGAAGTGCATGGTCCAGATGCCGGAGCCGATGGAGGTGGCGCCGAGAGCCAGCCAGCCCGGTTTGAACGATCCGCCGGTCCGCACGGATCTGGTGGTGCAGCGAAGTCCCAGCGCGCCGCCGAGGCAGGCCATGAGGTACGCGGCCACAGGTGTGACGAGGCCGTAACTGAAACCGTCGACTGTGCCCTGCATCCGTCTACACCCTTCGCCCCTTGTTCCGCGTGTGCCCTCGTATGTCCCCGTCGAGGAAGGCCTGTGCCGGTGGCGAGAGTATGGCGAGCGGGGCGGCAATCAAACATCGGGGCTCGAATTCGCTGGTCAGGGGGTAGGGCGGGGTCGTTTCGGGGCAGCTCCGGGGCCGTTGTCAGTGGCCGGTCGTACGGTGGTCCGCATGAACAGGTTCGACTGGACCGTCGTGGGCTCGGACATCGGGCCGTTGCTGCTCGCCGCCACCGGAGAGGGGCTGGTGAGCGTGGTCTTCCACGCCGACGTCCCGGTGCGGGACAAGGCGCTCGCGCGTCTGGCCGCCCAGTTGGGCGCCGGGGCGGGCGAGGAGGCGCCGGGCTCGGACCGGCTCACCGAGCCGATACGACAGCTCGCGGAGTACTTCGCGGGCGAGCGCCACGAGTTCGGCCTCGCGCTGGACTGGTCGCTGACGTCCGGGTTCAACCGCCAGGTGCTGCGCGAGCTGGCGTCCGGAGTGCCGTACGGCTCTGTCGTGGGGTACGGCGACCTGGCCGAGCGGGTGGGCCAGCCGGGTGCGGCCCAGGCGGTGGGGGCGGCGATGGGGTCGAACCCCCTGCCGGTGGTGGTGCCGTGCCACCGGGTCGTGGAGAGCGACGGAGGCCTGGGCGGATTCGGGGGCGGCCTGGAGACGAAGCGGAAGCTGCTCGCGCTGGAGGGGGTGCTTCCACAGCCGCTGTTCTGAGGGGTACGGAGGATCCGGTCCGGGCGTACGGAGAGTCAGTCCCGCCTGGGGGGGGAGGGGGCCCGTCTGGGGGCAAGGGGCCCCTCTGGGGGTACGAGGGCGGCGGCAGCTCCGGGGTTCCAGCAGGTCCGGGGGGCCTGAACGCATGGCCAATTCACTTCCCTGCAACATTTCGTCACTGGCAGACTGCGGATGTGAGCATTACATCTGAGGGCGCGACCGGCGCGATATCCGAACGGGCCTCCGAGTGAGCGCCGAGGAGAAGACGGCGGCCGCGGCGGAGGCGAAGCCCGACGCGGTGGATCTGCGGGCGTTGCAGCGGCGGATCACCCCCGTGCTGATCGTGAGCCAGATCCTCGGAGGACTGGGCGTCGCGACCGGGATCGCGCTGGCGGCGGTGCTGGGGCAGGAGGTGACCGGGACCGAGGCGCTGTCCGGGCTCGTCCCGACCGCCTCCGTGGCCGGGACCGCGTTGCTGTCCATGCCGCTGGCAGCGGTGATGACGGCGCGCGGGCGGCGGGCGGGGCTCGTCCTGGCGTACGCGATCGGGGCGCTCGGCGCGGGCGTGGTCGTACTGGCGGCGGTGATCGGGAACTTTCCGCTGCTGCTCCTGGGGATGGCCGGGTTCGGGGCGGGCTCGTCGGCGAATCTGCAGGCACGGTTCGCGGCCGCGGACCTGGCGGAGCCGGACCGGCGGGCGCGGGCGATCTCGACCGTGGTGTGGGCGACGACGATCGGCGCGGTCCTCGGGCCGAACATCGCGGCGCCCGCGGGGCGAAGCGTGTCCGGTCTCGGGATACCGGTGGCGGCGGGTCCGTTCGTCTGGGCGGCGGGGGTGTTCCTGCTGTCGGCGGTGATCGTCGCCGTGCTGCTGCGGCCCGATCCTCTGCTGACGGCTCGTGCACTGGCCCCGGCCGAGGAGGGGACGAAGGAAGGGCGTTCGCTGCGGGCGGGGGTGCGGGCCGTCCGGGAGTCCCCGCGGGCCCGGCTCGCACTCGTCACCGTCACGGTGTCGCACACCGCGATGGTGTCGATCATGACGATGACGCCGCTCGCGCTGAGCCACCACGGAGCGGGGATCGAGCTGATCGGGCTGGTCATCAGCGGTCATATCGCGGGCATGTACGCGTTCTCACCGGTGATGGGCCGGCTGTCCGACCGGTTCGGCCGGCTCGCGGTGATCGGTCTGGCCGTGGGGCTGCTGGCGGCCGCCGCGCTGCTCGCCGGGACGGCGGGCGCCAGCCATGGCCGGACCGCGGCGGGGCTCTTCGTGCTCGGGCTCGGCTGGTCCGCGGGCCTCGTCTCCGGCTCCGCGCTCCTCACGGACTCGGTCCCCGGCCCCGCCCGCGCCGCGGTCCAGGGCCTGTCGGACCTGGCCATGAACACGGCGGCGGGAGTCGGCGGAGTGATGGCGGGCGTCATCGTCTCCAAGGCGGGCTACGGCGTGCTGAACGCGGTCGGCGCCTGTCTGCTGCTGCCCCTGGCGGCTCTGGCCGCCCACCGCGCGCTCACCCGCTCCCGCCAGGAGCCGAAGTCGTCCGGGCCGGACCTGCGGGCGTAACCGTCCGCCCTTACAGGCTGATGTGGTACGCCTTGCGCAGAGTCTCGTGGACGGTCCACGTCGTACGGTCCCCCTCGCGCAGCACACACGCGTCACCGGGGCCGACCTCAAGGGTGTCGCCGCCCTCGACCTCGATGGTGGCCCGCCCGCTCACTACGACGAACAGCTCATTGGCCTCGGTGTCGGTGACCACACCCGGCGTGATCTGCCAGATGCCGCGCAACTGCTTGCCGTCCTCCGACTCCCACAGCACCTTGCCGGTCACGACGGGCTCCCCGGAGACGATCTGACCGGGGTCGAGCGGCTCGACCTCCAGCGCGGCGTCCGGGATGTGCACAGCGAACGAAGGGGAAGCAGGCGTTGCAGCGGCGTGATCAAAGGTAGTCATGGCGCGTCACCTTAGCGGGGGCGGTGGTGCGGGCTGCGGTCAAGGGGGCGGGTAAACGTTTGCGCGCGACGCCGCCGTGCCAGGGATGGGACATGCCCGAGACCACGCTACTGCTGTCCGAAGAGGTGCGGGAGGCGCTCGAGACGCGCCGGCCCGTCGTCGCCCTGGAGTCCACGATCATCGCGCACGGACTGCCGCGCCCACGCAATCTCGCCGTCGCCGAGGAGCTGGAGTCGCTGGTCAGAAACGGCGGCGCGGTGCCGGCCACCATCGCCGTACTGGACGGCCGGCCCCATATCGGCCTGGAGAAGAGCCAGTTGGAGCGGGTCGCGACCGATCCGGAGGTCCGCAAGCTCGGCCACCGCGATCTCGCGCCCGCGCTGGCAGCGGGTGCGAGCGGGGCGACGACGGTGTCGGCCACCGCGTTCCTCGCCGCGCGGGCCGGAATCCGGGTCTTCGCGACCGGCGGGCTCGGCGGCGTACACCGGGAATGGTCGACGACCCAGGACGAATCGGCGGACCTGAGCCTCCTGGCGCGCACCCGGATCGCCGTCGTCTGCGCGGGGGTGAAATCGATCCTCGACATCCCGGCGACCCTCCAGCGGCTGGAGACCCTCGGGGTCGGCATCGTCGGATACGGCACGGACCGCTTCCCCGGCTTCTACCTGACGTCCTCCGGGGAACCGGTCGACTGGACGGTCCACACGCCCCAGGAGGTGGCGGAGGTGATCCGCGCGCAGGACGCGCTCGGCGGCCCGGACGCCGCGCTGATCGTCGCCCAGCCGGTACCGGAGAACGCGCAGTTGGACCGCCGACTGCACGACCGGGTACTGGCCGAGGCGCTGGACGAGTGCCAGGAACGGGGGATCCGGGGGCAGCGCGTCACCCCCTACCTGCTGGATCAGCTGATGCGGCGGACCGGGGGCGCCTCGCTGGAGGCGAATCTGGCAGCCGTACGCGGCAACGCGTGGCTGGCGGCCCGGATCGCGGCGGTGCTGTGACGGGCGCGGTACCGGGAGCGATGCCCGGTGCGGTGCCGGGTGCGGTGCCCGGCGCCGTGCCGGATGCGGTGCCCGGCACCATGACGGGCGCGGTGCCTGGTGCCGTACCGGATGCGGTGCCGGGTGCGGTGCCGGGTGCCGTCCGCCCCGGCCGGGCGTTGCTGGTCGTCGGGGACGTGGTCACCGACGTGGTGGCCCGGTACGCCGGGGGCACGCTCGCGTACGGAACCGACACCGCGGCGGAGATCCGCATCCTGCCGGGCGGCGCGGGAGCCAACGCCGCCTGCTGGGCCGCGTACCGGGGCTGCCCCGAGGTGCGGCTCCTCGGCCGGGTCGGCCGGGAGTGGGCCCCCTGGCACGAGATACATCTCCGGGGCGCGGGCGTGCGCCCCTTGCTCGTCCCCGATCAAGAGACGCCCACCGCCACGGTCGTCGCGCTCGTCGACGGGAGCGCCGAACGCACGTTCCTCACCGACAGCGGGGCGGCGCTCCGGCTCTCCCCCGACGACTGGTCCCCGGCACTGCTCGACGGGGTCGCCCGGATCCACCTGTCCGGCTACCTCTTCTTCGCCCGCGAGAGCCGCGAACTGGCTCTCGTCGCCCTCGCCCAGGCGCGCGAGCGAGGCGTCCCGGTGAGTGTGGATCCCGCGTCGGCCGGCTTCATCGAGACCTTCGGCGTGGCACGTTTCCTGGCGGCGTCCTCGGGCGCGGACGTCCTGCTCCCCAACGCCGACGAGGCCCGCCTCCTCACCGGCCTCCCGGACACCGCCGACGCCGCTGCGGCGCTGAGCCGCCGGGTACCGCTGACGGTCGTCACCCTCGGCGCGGGCGGCGCGCTGGTGGCGGAGTCGGGGTCGGTGACGGCCCGGGTGCCGCCGGTCCCGGCGGCGGCGGTGGACTCGACCGGGGCGGGCGACGCGTTCACCGGCGCGTTCCTCGCGGCGCTCGTCACGGGCGCGGATCCGGCCGCCGCGGCACGGGAGGGCTGCCGCGCGGGGGCGCACGCGGTCACGCTGCCGGGGGGCCGCCCGCCGGGGCGAGACGGCGGTGTCACTGGGGACGTATGACGGCTACGGCTCTGGGGGCGGTACGGCACCGACGGGCGGCTACAGCACCGACACGGCGCAGCACCGACGGACGGTCACAGCGCCGGAAGACGGTACCGGCCCCGACGGACGGTCACCGCACCGACAGACAGCACAACCGCGACGGGCGGCCGCGGCCCCGGGGTACCGGCCCCGGGGGTACCGGCCCCGACGGACAGTCACCGCCCCGGCAGACAGTCACCCGCGCCGGGGGCGGTACCGGCCCCGACAGACAGCTACCCCTCCCAGGGCGCGTTCCACGCCGGGCGTCGCGGATCGTCGGCGCGGACGACGACCTCCGCGACCGCGTCCGGCCCGACCTCGCGCTCGTACCGCTCGAAGGCGGGCAGCGTCCACCGTTCCGCCTCGTCGGTACGGCGGCGCAGCGCGTCGGACGAGAGCCGTAGATGGAGGGTCAGGTCGAACGGGAACCAGTGGCCGAGCAGCAACGGCCCGTGGAGCACCAGCACACCGCCGGGTGCCAGTTCGCGGTGCGGGCTGCGCGTCGCGCGGTCGGTGGACGGGTCCCACAGGTCCGGCAGCACGCGCCCGGACCCTCCCGGCTCCAGTGGCCCGAACACCTCCCGCCACAGGGCGCCCGTGTCGAACCACCCGTCGTAGTACGTGTCGGGGTCCTCGCGCCCGAACTCGTACCGCAGTGACGCCGGCCGCAGGAACCCGCCAGTGCCGACCACCAGGACCGAACGCCCGCGCAGCCGCAGCGCCTCGGCGATCGCCCCCGCCGCGGAACCGGTTCCCGCGGCGGGGGCTCCGTCGACGGCGACGCGCAACCAGGGGCTGCCGTCCTCGGCCTTGGCCACCATGACCCGGTCGGCGACGGCTTCGGTCAGCCGTTCCCAGGTGATCGGTTCGAGTCGCACGGCTCCATCATGTCCGCCGGACGGCGCCTTTCCACCAGAGGGGTTCGAGGGGACTTCCGGTCCGCGACCGCGCAGGGGTTGACCTTGACACTGGCGACAGGGTTCGAGCATCCACTCATGAGCTCGACGAAGAACAGAGTCGTACTGATCACCGGCGCGGGCACCGGCATCGGCCGCGCCACCGCCCGTCGCTTCGCCGCACAGGGAGACACGGTCGTCGCGGTGGGCCGCAGGCCGGGGCCGCTCGCGGAGACGGCGGACGGCCACCCCGGCATCGTTCCCCTCGCCGCCGACATCGCGGCCGATGGCGCGCCGGAACGGATCGTCGGCGCGGTCGTCGAGGAGCACGGACAGCTGGACGTCCTGGTCAACAACGCGGGGATCGTGTGCGGCGGCGGCCCGCTCGGCAGCTTCACCCGGGAGTCCGTCGAACCGCTCCTCGCCACCAACCTCGTCGCGCCGGTGCTGCTCACCCAGGCGGCGCTGCCCGCGCTGGAGGCGGCATCCGGCGTCGTCGTCAATGTGACGACCTCGATCGGACAGCGCGCCTGGCCCGGGAATTCGCTCTACGCGGCGACGAAGACGGCCCTGGAACTCCTCACCCGGAGCTGGGCGGTGGACCTCGCGCCCCGCTCCGTGCGGGTCGTCGCGGTCGCGCCGGGCGCCGTCGACACCCCGATCGGCGCGCACCAGGGGCTCACTCCGGAGCGGCTGGCAGCGGTACGGGACTGGCAGCTGGCGCACACACCGCTGGGCCGGATCGGCCGCCCGGAGGAGGTCGCCTGGGCGATCACCCAGCTCGCGTCGCCCGAGGCGTCGTTCGTGACGGGCACCGTCCTCGCAGTGGACGGCGGCGCCGTGGTCGCATGAGGCGCACGGCTCTTCGTGTGTTCGTGCCGTACGCGTCGCGCGTGCCAGAATCGGCTGCCGAGAGGAAGACGGAGGCGGGGGCGATGCGCATCGGGGAGCTGGCGAAGGCCACGGGTACGACGCCCCGCGCACTGCGCCACTACGAACAGCAGGGGCTGATCGCCTCCGAGCGCGCGCACAACGGCTACCGGCTCTACGCGGCGAGCGCCGTCGTACGGGTACGCAACATCCGGTATCTGCTGGACGCCGGACTGACGTTGGAGGACGTCGCCGCCTTCAGTGCCTGCCTGGACGGCGACGTGGCCGCCGCTCCCCCCTCCCGGGGCGGACTCGGAATCGCGCGCGAGCGGCTCGCCGTACTCGACGCGCGGATCGCGGCGCAGACCGAGGCGAGGGAGCGGCTGGCCGGCGCGCTGCGGCGGTTCGGCACCGACCAGGCGCCCGGAACCGGACCGGCCCGGTAGCTCAGACCGGACCAGTGGCTTTCCGGCGCATCGGCCGCAGCCCCTCACGTCGCTGAACCAGCAAACCCCCCAGAGCGGTGCGTTGGTGCAGAACCGCGCGCCCGACGCGCACCGTGGTGATCAGGCCCGCGCCGCGCAGCGCGGCGGTATGCGCGGAAGCGGTGGCGTTGCTGACGCCCAGCCGACGGGCGAGTTCGCTGGTGGTGTGCTCCTCGGTGAGCAGGAACAGGATGTCGACGCGGGTTCGCCCGAGCACTCCGGCCAGCGCCTCTTCCGTACCCGCTGCACCAGCCTGTGGGAGTGGCAGGCCGGGGCCTGCCGGATACGTCAGGTACAGGGGCCGGTCGGGCAGGTCCGTGGCGACGGGATGCGCCGTCCAGTGAAAGGTGGGCAGGAGCACCATCCCCCGTCCGCGCAGCTCGATGTCCCGTTCGGAGGGCGCCTCGAACTCCCACCGGTCCTCGTACACCCGGCTTGCCGGGACGAGCTCGGTGAGTGCGGCGGCGATGCCGTGCTCGGCCACGGCCAGAGCATGGCGGGCGAACTCCTCCCGGTGCAGGTCCTGCACCAGGTGCCATACGGGGCGGAGCACGGTGTCGAAGGCCGTGGTCTGGGCGCGGCGGAGGAGTTGCCAGGCATCGGCATCACCCCGGTGCAGGCCGCGGATCCACGGCGGGGCCGGGGACGCGGTGGTGGCGTACACCCGCTCGAGCTCGGAGCGGACCCAGTCCGGGTGCGAAGCCCGGACGGTCTCCAGCCCCTCCTTCAGGCTGTCGCTGAACACGTCGATGAAGGCGGGGACCCGCGCCGCCGGCGCCAAGTCTCCCAACGGCTCGGCGGTGACCGGCAGGGACCGGAGCATCCGTTGTCTCCAGCGGCCGAAAAGCAGCTCGTCGTCGCGGTGGAACATCTTCATGAAGGCCGCGTTCAGCTCTTGCAGCGGGGCCGGCCGGGACGCGAACCGGACCCGGGCGAAGTCGGCAGCCGTGAAACGGATACGGATCACTACTCTCCCTGGCGACACCACGCCATCGTTTCGGCCAGAGCCTGAACGTTTCCCCGCCCGGCCGGGTCGGCGACAGCATGCGGATCACGCCCTCCGCATTCACTCAGGGGGCTGCCGCGAGGCACAAGGACCGAAGTCACAGAGGCGTGAGGGGAACCCATGTTCCGTGGAAAGTCGACCGTGTTGGGCGTCGCGTTGATACTGGCCGCCGGCAGCGGCGGCATCACCGGTATCGCGCAGGCACACCCTGTGAAGGAAGCGAGGGAACATATCGCGGCCGACGTCACCGTACAGCTGCCGGCGCCGACCGGCCCGCACCGGGTCGGGGTCACCACGCTCTATCTGGTCGATCGCACCCGACGCGATCCGTGGGCCGACGAGCTCACCACCCGGGAAGTGATGGCCACGGTCTTCTACCCGGCCCGCACCGTCCACGGCTACCCGCTCGCCCACCAGATGACCCGGGACGCGGCGGCGTCGTTCGCGGGCATGGGCCCCGCCGTCCACCCGGAGCTTCCGGCGACCGGTGTGAACTGGGCGGCCACCACGACCCACTCGTACACGGGCGCGCCCGCGCAGGCCGTACGCCGGCCGGTGGTGCTGTACAGCCCGGGAGGCGGCGACCCGCGCACCATGGGCACCGGGGTCGCCGAGGAACTGGCCGCCCACGGCTACGTGGTGGTCACCATCGACCACCCGGGCGACGCCGGCGAGGTCGACTTCCCCGTGACGACGGAGGAGCGGAAGGAGAAGATCCGTGAGACCGTGCTCAGGGGCGACGCCCGGACGGATCCGGAGCTCTTCCGCACCATGATCGACACCCGGATCGCGGACGCCCGGTTCGTGCTGGACCAGTTGGAGATCCTGGCCGCCGGGCGCAACCCCGACGCGGCGGGTCGCGCGCTGCCTCAGAACCTGGGTCGTGCGCTGGATCTGCGACGGGTGGGCATGTACGGCCACTCGGCCGGCGGCACCACAGCGGCTCAGACGATGTACGAGGACCGCCGCGTCGACGCGGCGGTGAACCTCGAAGGCTATCTGGACCAGGCACCGAAGGCGCCGGGCCAGGAAGGGCCGTTGTTCCCGGTCGCACGGAACGGGGTCGACCGGCCGCTGCTCCTGCTGGGGAGCGACGGCTTCCTCGACCGGAAGGGGCTGGAGCGTTCCTGGTCGGCCATGCTCGCCCACCCGGAAGGGCACACCCATCGGCGGCAGCTCGACAACGCCGCGCACGGGGTGTTCACCGACTATGCCGCCCTGGCACCCCAGTTGCAGGCCGCCGGGGTGATGACCGCCGACAACCGGGTCAGGCTGGTCGGCGCGATCGACCCGGCCTCATCGGTGCCCGCGGTACGCGACCAGGTGCTCTCGTTCTTCGCCCGGCATCTGCCCCCGGCACGCTGAGGACGCACCTACGGCCTCGCGGCCCGCGCGGCACCACCCGAGGGCCCGATGAACGGAAAGGGGGTCGTACATGGGAGCGGGCCCGGGGGCGTAGCCAACCCCCGAGCCCTGATGATGCCGCTCACATTCACACGCCGGAACGGTTGAGAACCCAGGTCAGTCGTTATGTCGCCGCGTCCTGCCTTTAGACCACCGCAGACCGAGCTCCGCGGGCTGGAGTCGAACCAGCATCTCGACGCACCGGGGCCTGGGCCCGGTCGATCCGGCGATGAGCGGCGCATGCTGAGTCTGGAGCGAGAGTCTGAGATTCATCGCGACGGTCAGTGCCGGCCGCGTGGTTCACGACAAGCTTCAGCTTCAGCTTTGCGCTCCTCGCGCACCCCGGCCGTGATGCTGTGGTGGCCGGGGAGTCTGTGGTGCGGCTACCCGAAGAGGTAGCCGAATACGGCGTCGCCGACGCGCTGGTCGGTGACCTCCGATCCGTTCGCCTCCTCACGGGCGAACTTCACGGCCTGCTGGAGCTTCTCGACCCGGTCCAGCAGTTCGTTCACCCGGCGGGCGGGCAGCGCACCGGAGAACTTCACGGTGGTCCAGTAACCGACCGGAATGTCCTCGTAGTACACCTCGACCTGCGCCGGGTGCTTGTCCGTGGCCTCCGCCTTCACATGGTTGCGGGGCACCTTCTTCGTGCGGACCGTCTTGACCGGGTCCGTCTTCCAGGAGTCCGTGGACGGGTCCTGCGACCAGGACTCGGCCGCGTCCAGCACAGGCAGCTTGCGCACGAAGGTGTTGATGTCCGTCAGCTGCTTCTCCAGGAAGAGGAGGTACGCGACGGGCACATCGGCCACCAGCACGCGTCCGTCGACGGTGATGTCGGCGCGGGCCGCGCAGTTCGCCCAGTCCTTCGTGGCGGTCACGTCGAACAGCCGGGTCAGCGTCTTCGCGGTGTCGCGCAGCACGTCCTCGGCCTTGACCTGCACCAGCGTCGACTCGGGCGGCAACTGCTCGCCCTCCTCGTCCTTGGCCTGGTACGTCCTGGCTATACCGGCCAGCAACGCGGGCTTCTGGAGACCGTGATGAGCTGCGGTGAGGTCCTGATGCGCCTTGGACTTGACGCCCTTCTCGACTGCGATGATCTGATTGAGTTTCGCCACGTCCGAGAACGTATCAAGACCAACATCCGTTCTTCGAACGATTATTGGAAGCAACGCGTACAGGAACCGCGTACAGGACAGGAAGCGTGGGGGCGGAAGGGGGCGGGACGGGGATGGATGCGCTCGTGGTCGTCGAACCGCTGAAGCGGCTGCGCTGCGGCGAGTGCCGGCGCGGCCCGCTGGAGCGGATGGTGCTGGAGTTCAACTCGCCGCGCTGTCTGGACTGCGCCGACCTCGGACATCTGGTCTTCCTTCCGCGCGGGAACGCGGCGCTCACCCGGCGGTCCCGTGAGGCGAGTGCGCTGTGGGCCGTCGTCGTACGGCACAACAAGCGCCGTACGCGGTACGAGCGGCAGGGGCTGCTCGTCGAGGAGGCGGCCCTGGTCCGGGCGGAGGCGTCCTGTCTGGCCGACGCGGAGGTACGGGCCCGGCGACGGGCGCGCGACGCGGCCCGGCGGGCGGCGGAGGACGTGCGGTTCACGGGGGTGCTCACCGCGGAGATCCTGCGGCTCTTCCCGTCCTGTCCGCTCGACCGCGCGCTGGAGATCGCGGCGCACACGTCGCTGCGCGGCAGTGGACGCGTGGGCCGCACCGCGGCGGGCCGTGCGCTGGACGAGGGCGCGGTCACGGCCGCGGTGCGGGCGTCCGTACGCCACCTGGACACGCCGTACGACGCGCTGCTCATGCGGGGAACGCCCCGGCACGAGGCCCGTGCTCGCGTGGCGGCGGCCATCGAGGCGGTGCTCGACGCGTGGCGTCGCGGCTGATCAGCCGACCCGGGCCGGACTGATCAGCCGACCCGGGCCGCGGATCGGGACCTGCGGTAGAGCACCGCGCCGCCCAGGAGCAGGGCCGCACCGGCCGGGACGGTGAGCCCGAGTCCGGGCCCGCCGGTCTCGGCCAGGTGGA
The DNA here is from genome assembly GCF_040300305.1 of Streptomyces sp. NPDC000410. Classification (NCBI taxonomy): domain Bacteria; kingdom Bacillati; phylum Actinomycetota; class Actinomycetes; order Kitasatosporales; family Streptomycetaceae; genus Streptomyces; species Streptomyces sp. NPDC000410. Next base: position 217,769 of record NZ_JBEPDM010000007.1, on the reverse strand, counting down.
CCGGCTTCTGCTCGCCGGCGTGGCGAACCTGTTCTCCGGGGCGGGTCTTCGGCGGGGGCACCGGCTTGGGCGCGGCGGGCTTCCCGGGGCCGTTCGAGGAGGAATTGCCGGTGGACGCGTTGCCGACGCCGACGACATTGACCGAGTTGCCGGTGACGTTCACCGGCACCTCGATGGGCAGCTGAATTCCATTGCCGGAGAGGACTCCGGGGGAATCCTTTCTGCTTCCGCCTTCGGCGAGGGCACCGCCTGTCGTGCCACGTGTGTCGGCCGTGTCATTGGTGCAGCTGTTGCCAACCGCCGGGTTCAGCAGGCCGACCACGTTCACCGTGTTCCCGCAGACGTTTACCGGGACATGCACCGGGAGTTGCACCGTGTTCCCGGAGACCAGCCCCGGCGAATGGGCCGCGCCACCGTGCGCGCCCGAGTCGGCCTGCGCGGTCCCGGCGGCGGCGAGGGCACCGCCCGTGACGATCACTGCGACCAGACCTGTCCGACCTGTTCGGCGAATCTGCCTCATTGGTTCCTGCTTTCCGGAGGATGAAACACGGGTACTCGCCCGCACCGGAAATAACGTCATGGCGCCAATCGGGTTATGGCCGACAATCTTTTCACCCTATCGAGTGGGCCACTGTCGAACTGCCCTGCACCGTGCGAGTGTTCTTTATTCTTCAGTGCGTGGTACCGGGCCCGGCGTCATACGCGCCGTATTCCTGGATGCGCCGCCCATGAGCGCGGTCGGTCAGCTCCGGCAGATGCGCCGCGAGCTCGCCGGCGATCTCCTCCACATCGAGCGAGAGCAACGTCCGGTCACGCATCAGTACGCGTCCGTCGACGATCGTCGTGAGCACGTCCGCGGACCGGGCGCTGAAGACGAGGGCCGCGGCGAGGTCGTGCAGGGGGCGCACATGGGGTCCGGTCAGATCCACCAGGATCAGATCGGCGCGGCGCCCCGGCGCGAGCGCCCCCACCTGCTCCCCCAGTCCGGCGGCCAGCGCGCTCTGCGTGGTGGCGTGGTCGAGCGCCTGGCGTGCGGTCAGCCACCGCGGGTCCCGCTCGGCCGACTTCTGCGCCAGTGCGGTGAGCGTCATGGACTCCCACACGTCAAGCGTGTTGTTCGACGCGGCGCCGTCCGTGGCCAGTCCGACCGGGATCCCGATCGAGCGCAGCGCCCTGACGGGCGTCGTGTCCCAGCCGAACTTGAGGTAGCCCTTGGGCGCGGTCGCGACCCCGATACGGCCGGTGCCCCGCCGGAGCACCGGAAGGTCCTCCTCCACGATGCCGGTGCCGTGCGCGATGAGCACGTCCACGTCGAGCAGCCCGGCGCGGTGCAGGGTCGCGATGGGCGTACGGCCGGACCGTTCGAGACTGTGGTCCGTCTGAGCCCGGTTCTCGGCGGCGTGGATGTGGACGGGCAGCTCATGCCGCCGCGCCAGTTCGGCCGTCGCCGCGAGATCGGCGTCGTTCACCGTGTACGGGGCGTGCGGCGCGAGCGAGGTGGTGATCCGCCCGCCGGCCTCGCCGTTCCAGCGGAGCGCGAAGTCGAGTGAGCGCTCGCGGCCTTCCTCACCCTGGCTGGAGAAGTACGCCCACCCCAGATTGGCGCGCAGTCCGCCGCGTACGACGGCGGCGGCCACCCGGTCCATCGAGAAGTAGTGGTCGGCGAAGAACGTGACCCCGCCACGGATCATCTCGGCACAGGCGAGCAGCGCGCCCAGCTCGACGACGCGGTCGGTGAGGTTGCTCTCGATGGGCCAGATCCAGTCGTTGAACCACTCCTCGGCCGGTACGTCCTCGGCGATCCCGCGCAGCGCCACCATCGGAGAGTGCGTGTGGCAATTGATCAGACCGGGCATGGCCAACTGTCCCCGGGCCCGGATCCGTTCGCGCGCGGGAAGGGCGGCGGCCGCGTCGGTGGCCGTCACGTCGGCGATGGCTCCGTCGCGTACGACGATCGCCCGGTCCTCCTCGAACCGGATCGCGCCGTCCGTGCCGTGCACGAGCGCGGTGCAGCCCTCGATGACGAGATCAGCGGGCCGGTCGGGTCCGGTACGTCCGGCGGATCCGACCGCGTGTTCCTCATCCCGCATACCGGCTCCTCGACTCACCGCCGTTCACCCCGGCCGACGCCTCGATTCAGGGCCCCCGAACGAAACCGACGTCGAAACACCTGACTGAATCACCCCACCATGGTGGACTCCACCATTGACCGTGTTGTGCACCTCGGTGGTCGCCCGCGGGGCCCGCTGCTCGGGTGCCAGCTCCTTGAGGAGCGCGCGGAGCTCGGCCGCCGCCTCGGGGTCGGCCCGCAGGGTGCGGCGTAGGCGGTTGCGCCATTCGGCGGTGATGTCGGCCTCGGTCTGCTCCTCGGCTCCCTCCTCGACCAGTTCGGCCCGAGCGATGTCGAGGTCGGCCGCGGCGCTCTCCTCGTCCGCGGTGCCGTGCCGGGCGAAGAAGGCGACCAGCCGCTCCTTCGCCCGCGTCCATCCGTCCGTCGCCATCTGCTGGACGAGTGTGGTCGCCCCCGCCGTCGCCAGTGCCACCAACTCGGCTTCCATCAGGCCCCTTCTGTGGCTCACCGGTCGTCGGACCCATCCCGTCCGAGCCTACCCGTCAGCGCCCGAGCAGAGTCGTGAGCGCTCCTACCGGGTCCTCGTCCGGTATGCCGCGGGGCCACCAGTCCTCGCGGCCGGGATCCGACTCGTACCCGTACCACAGGCCGTCGCGGCCCAGGCGCAGTTGCAGGGACGCGGTGGAGAGCCGGTTGCGCCGGGGCCGGAAGTACGGGAAGTCGGCGGCGATCAGGGCGGGCCGGGCCCGGTCGAAGGGTCCGGCCGGCGGGTCCCAGTCCTCCTCCAGGACCGCCAGGGCCGCGAGACCGCCCTGCCGCCAAGCCGCGACGGCGCGGGCGAGGTCGGTCACCGCGCGGTCGGTGGCCGCGGCGAGTCTGGTGTAGAGCGCGCGGGTGGAGGCCGTGAGCCCGGATCCGGGGTGGGCGGCGGCCAGGCGCACCGCGTCCTGCCAGGGGGTGAGGCCCTCGAGGGGGTCGCGCCCGGTCTGCAGGGTGGTGTGCGCGCGGGCGGCGGCCTCGGTGGCGAGCAGATCGAGCGCGAGAGGGTCCGGGGCGCCGGGTGCCTGCGGGTAGACGGGCGGGCGGCCGGGGTGCGCCGGAACGGGCAACGGCGGCGGCAGCGGGGGCAACGCGCGCGGCAGGAGCGCGTCGCGGGCCCGGATGCTCGCGAGGACCGGCGCGGCGGGGGTCCTCGCGGTCTCGGCCCTCTCGGCCGCGGACCGGGTGGCGTTGCGCCGGGCGAGCTCGGCGAGGATCTCCTGCTCACCGCGCCCGCGCATGAGGAACAGGACGAACGGGTCCTGATCGAGAATCCGGGCCGTCTGATAGCAGAGGGCGGCCGCGTGCTTGCAGGGAAAACCGTCGTCCGGGCAGGAGCAGTCCGGGATCAGGTCCCCGGGGTGCGGCAGCAGATCGGCCGCGGCGGCCAGCGCGTGCGGTACGTCCTTGTCGAGCAGGGCCGCGATGTGGTCGGGGCGGTCGGCCGTGGCGTCCAGGAGCCGGTCCCAGTCGTCGTCCGCGAGTGTGCGCAGCCGGATGTCCGTACGGTACGGGCGCGGCCGGGATCCGTGGACGTACGCCGTGACCCGGCCGGGCGTGACGGTGATCGCGTCGACCTGGCCGCGCCCGGCATAGGCCCGGCCACGGGCGAGGCGGGCCGGGTCGAGTGCCGTGTCCTCGAGGGCGTCCACCCAGGCGTTGCCCCACCAGGAGGCGGCGAAGGAGTCGTCGCCGGACCGCGAAGCCCGCGGGGCGAGCGGCGGGAAGGTGCGCCGCCGGTCGTCGTGGCGCGGGCCGGTGCGCCGGGACTGCCGGTGCGGGCTCATGACGACCTCCGCAACGAGACGAGATCGGCGAGCTCCCGGTCGGTGAGCTCGGTCAGCGCGGCCTCCCCCGAGCCGAGCACCGCGTCCGCCAACGCCCGCTTGTGCAGCAGCATGTCGGCGATGCGGTCCTCGACGGTGCCCTCCGCGATCAGCCGGTGCACCTGGACCGGCTGGGTCTGGCCGATCCGGTACGCCCGGTCGGTGGCCTGGTCCTCCACGGCCGGGTTCCACCAGCGGTCGTAGTGCACGACGTGCCCCGCCCTGGTCAGATTCAGTCCGGTGCCCGCTGCCTTGAGGGAGAGGATGAAGACGGGGATCTCGCCGGACTGGAAGCGGTCCACCATCCGCTCCCGCTCGGGCACCGGGGTGGAGCCGTGCAGCAGCTGCGACGGGATCGCCCGAGCCGTGAGATGGGCGGCGATGAGCCGGGCCATCGAGACGTACTGGGTGAAGACCAGGACCGAGCCGTCCTCCGCGAGGATCGTGTCGAGCAGTTCGTCGAGGAGGGCGAGCTTGCCCGAGCGGGAGGTGAGCCGGGCGGCGTCCTCCTTCAGATACTGCGCGGGGTGGTTGCAGATCTGCTTGAGCGAGGTCAGCAGCTTCATGACGAGGCCACGGCGGGCGATGCCCTCCGCGCTCTCGATCAGGGCCATGGTCTCGCGCACCACCGCCTCGTACAGCGATGCCTGCTCCCGGGTGAGCGGCACGGGGTGATCGGACTCCGTCTTGGGCGGCAGCTCCGGCACGATGCCCGGGTCCGATTTCTTGCGGCGCAGCAGGAAGGGCCTGACCAGCCGGGCCAGGCGCGCCACGGCTTCCTCGTCCTCACCGTGCTCGACGGCGCGCGCGTGGCGGGCCCGGAAGGACCTGAGCGGGCCGAGCAGTCCGGGGGTGGTCCAGTCGAGCAGGGCCCAGAGCTCGGAGAGGTTGTTCTCCACGGGGGTGCCGGTGAGGGCCACACGCGCGGGGGCGGGGATGGTGCGCAGCGCCTTGGCGGTCGCCGAGAACGGGTTCTTGACGTGCTGCGCCTCGTCCGCGACGACCATGCCCCAGTCCCGGCCGGCCAGTTCGGTGGCGCTGGTGCGCATGGTGCCGTACGTGGTCAGGACGAAGCCGCCCGGCCCCACGTCGAGAACGCGCTCCGCGCCGTGGAAGCGGCGCACCGGCACGTCCGGTGCGAAACGGGTGATCTCCCGCTGCCAGTTGCCCAGCAGCGAGGCCGGACAGACCACCAGGGTCGGAGCCGTGCGGGCCCGGTGCAGATGGAGCGCGATCACGGTGACGGTCTTGCCGAGGCCCATGTCGTCGGCGAGGCAGCCGCCGAGCCCGAACGAGGTCATGAGGTCGAGCCAGGCGAGACCGCGGAGCTGGTAGTCGCGCAGGGTGGCGTCGAGGCCCGCGGGCGGGGCGATCGCGGCCGGGCCTTCGGTGAGCCGGTCCCGCAGGACGGCCAGCGCCCCCTCGGGGACGGCCTCGACCGTCTCCCCGTCCACCTCGGCGCTGCCGGTGAGCGCCACGGCCAGCGCGTCCACCGGCTCCAGAAGCCCCAACTCCCGTTTGCGCGCCTTGCGTACGAGATCGGGGTCGACGACGACCCACTGGTCGCGCAGCCGCACGATGGGCCGGTGCGACTCGGCGAGCGCGTCCATCTCGCGCTCGGTGAGCGGATCCCCGTCGAGCGCCAGCTGCCAGTTGAACCTGAGGAGTTGCTCGCTGTCGAAGAAGGGCGTGCCGTCGGTGGCGGAGCCGGGCGCGGGGGCCCGGACGACGGCGGCCGCGCTCAGCGTCCGGGCCAGCTCCCTGGGCCAGTGCACGGTGACGCCTGCCGCGCCGAGCCGCGCGGCGGCGGTGCCCAGCAGCTCGTACAGCTCGTCCTCGGTGAGTGGCAGGACGTCGGGCACGTCGCGCTCCACGAGCCGCGCGAGCGGGGGCCAGACACGGGCGGCGCGGCGCAGCGCCAGCACGGCGTCGATCCGGGCGCGCGGGCCGAAGTGCTCGTCGCCCTCTCCCGCCCAGAGACGCGCCGCGTCGAGGACGAGCGCCGGGTCGGCGAGGCTGTGCACCTGGACGAGTGCCGCGCCGGCCTGCCGCTGGTCGCCGCCCTCCTCCGCCTGGTCGAACAGCTCGTACGCGGACAGGTCGAGGCGCAGCGAGATCCGGACGCCCGCGTCCATGCCGGCCGCCGCTTCCGCCGCCCATGCGCGGGCGGCGGGCAGATACTGGGGCGCCGTCGCGGCGAACGGCCGCCCCGCCGCGTGCTCGGCGGCGGGAGTGCGGGGCAGGGCGTCGGCGACCGCGTCCAGGAACGACCTGATCAGCGCCTCGGGGTCGGGCAACTGGAGGGGGCGCAGGCCCGGCAGCGGGGTGGCGTGCGCCTCGTACGGCATGGCGGCCGCGATGGCCCGCAGATGCGCGATGTCCTCGGCGTCCAGCGGGCCGGCCCGCCAGGCGTCGTGGTCGTCGGGGGTCAGGCCCGGCAGCAGTCTGCCGCGCGCGACGAGCTGCAGGGCGTGCAGGGCGGCGGCGCCCCAGCAGGCGGCCGCGGGATGTGCCGCCGCGTCGTGCCGGGCACGGACGAGCAGCGGTACGGCGTCGGCGACGGGCAGCAGCACAGCGGGGACGGTGCGGCTACGGACGCCGGCACCGTGCGGCCGTACGACCGTGAGCTCACCGGCGCTGCCGGGCCCGTCGCCTGGCGTGGCGGGAGGCACGGCCTCGTCCGGGCTCCAGAAGGCGACCCGCCCCTCCCTCGGCAGCGCGGACGGCACGAAGACCGCGGCACAGGTGCGCAGCATGCGCGGGCACCTCCCCTCCCGTGATCCGGTCCGTTGGTCCCAGGTATTTCTCCCTGGATCCACGACCATACGGGTGGGGTCTGACAACGCCCCCCAACCGGCCCCCGACCTGCGCGTTTACGGCTCTTTACCGTTCACCTGTGCCGGTCGACGACCTTGTGGGCGTCCACCTCGACACGCTGCTGCGACGGCTCCGGACCATCCGGCGCGTCCGGACCGTCCGGCGAGTCCGACTCCTTCGGCTCCGCCGTCAACTCAGCGGCCGGTTCCGTCGACTCGACGGGCTGCGCGCCGGGCGGTGAGGCCGCATCGGCGACGGGCTCGGCGACGGGCTCGGCGGCGGCCTGCGAGTCGGTGGCGCGCGTGCCGTGCTCCAGGAAGCGCAGCAGCTCGACCGGGATCGGCAGCACCAGGGTGGAGTTCTTCTCGGCGGCCACCGCCATCACCGTCTGCAGCAGCCTCAGCTGCAGGGCCGCCGGCGCGTCCTCCATCTGGTGCGCGGCCTCGGCGAGCTTCTTCGACGCCTGGAGTTCCGCGTCCGCGTTGATGACCCGGGCCCGGCGCTCACGGTCCGCCTCGGCCTGCCGTGCCATCGAGCGCTTCATCGTCTCCGGCAGCGACACATCCTTGATCTCCACCCGGTCGACGCTCACGCCCCACCCGAGAGCCGGGCTGTCGATCATCAGTTCCAGGCCCTGGTTGAGCTTCTCCCGGTTGGACAGCAGATCGTCCAGCTCACTCTTGCCGATGATCGAACGCAGCGAGGTCTGCGCCATCTGGGAGACGGCGAAGCGGTAGTCCTCGACCCTGATGATCGCGTCGGCCGCGTCCACCACCTTGAAGTACACGACGGCGTCCACCCTGACCGTGACGTTGTCCCGCGTGATGCCTTCCTGGGCGGGCACCGGCATCGTCACGATCTGCATGTTCACCTTGTGAAGCCGGTCCACGAACGGAACGATCATGGTGAATCCCGGCTCCCGGATCTGCTCGCGCAGCCTCCCGAGGCGGAGTACGACGCCACGCTCGTACTGCTTGACGACCCGGGCCGCACCAGCCAGGTAGACCACACACGCGGCCCCTGCTGCCAGACCTGCCGCCACCAGCTCTTCGACCATTACGGCACCCCCTGCCGTCCACGCGTTCGGGAGGTTTCGATCACCGCATCTGTTTCGGGCTCCGCTTCAACGGTATTCCTGTCCCGACCGCCGGTCGAGCGGCCGGATCCCCTGACCGGCCGCGCATGGCGTGCCGTCGCCACGCGCTTCGGGAAGGGTGACGAGCACGAGTTCGGATCCGGATCACAGACGAGGACCAGCCATGTCCGATCACCGGCGTCTCGGCATCGCGGCCGGGACAGCGCTCCTGTCCCTCGCCGTCGCGGGCTGCTCCGGCCTCGGCCGGACCGCGGTGGGCACCGTCACCTACGAAACCCAGCGGCACGCCGTCGTGACCGTGTCGAACCCCCTGGTGACGGGCTGCCACCGGCTCGCGCCGAGTGGCGCCCACCGCGTCGAGAACAACACGCTCGTCGATCTCTGGCTGTACACGACACCCAACTGCACGGGAAGCAATGCCGAGTACGTCGCGACGACGATGTTCAACAACATCGCTCCCGGCGCGCTGCCCTGGCGCAGCTACAGCACCGTCCACTGAGCGACGCGCCCGTCGGGCCTTCGGCACCGCCCACCAAATCGGGCGCGCCACGCCCTCGGCACCGTCCACCAAGATCGGGCACGTCACACCTTCGGCCGCGCCCGCACCCACGTCCCGTCATCCGTCAGATAGGTGTCGACCACGAGCCCGGCCCTGTCCAGGTACGCCTCGAACGCCTCCTTGGTCAGCTCGCGGGCCAGAAACGTCTGCGTCCAGCGCGCGTCCGGGAAGATGTACTCCGCGTGCACGGAATTCACTCCGTCGCCCACAGGCACCGCCGACACGATCCGTACGGTGTAACCCGCCGGATCGATGCGCTCCCTGGGCACATTGGTGTGATAGTCCGCCCCTTCGCGCTGGATCAGCACGCACCCGTCGTCCTTGACGTGGCGCCTGCACGTGCGCAACAACCCGTCCCTCACCTCGTGTTCGGCAGTGTGGACCAGGAACGAGCCGAGCATGACCACGTCGAACCGCTCGTCGAGCTCCAGCGACTCGATCGGGCTCTCGACCTTTCTGACCGCCCCCTTGACCCGTCGGAGCATCTCGCCGGATTCGTCCACGGCCGTGACGGAGAAGCCCCGTTGGACCAGCGGATGCGTCACCCTGCCCGCTCCGCTGCCCAGTTCGAGAATGGTCGCTCCCGCCGGCACGGCCGCCTCGATGACCTCCGGCTCGTTGCCCACCGACAGCCGTTCGTACAGATCGACAGCGCAGCCGTCCGGGGTGATCGCCCCGGGGCCCGTCCCTTCGTGTCCCTCGCGCATCTGTCCGCTCATGCCCCTCCAACGACTCAGAGTGGGCGTCCGGTTCCCGACAGCCACCACACCTGAGGCGGCTCGCGTGGAGGAAATCGGGTACATCCTGGAGGGGAAGAGGCGATCGCCATGCGCACTGGGAGTGAGCCGATAACCGCACGCAGTCCCCTGCGGTTGCGGTTCTGGTTGAGTGTCTGGGGCCTGCTGTGGGCCGTCGCCGGTACGGCCCTGTTCGCGCACACCGAGCGGCCGGGGTGGGCGATCGCGTGCGCGGTGCTGTGCCTGATCATCGCGGCCGATCTGATGGCCGTGGTCCACCGGCTCCATCAGGGGCCGCACTACCAGCCCGGCCCCGACATCCCGCCGTACGAACCGGACCACGGGGACAACAGACCACGTCGCGGCTAAGGCCTGGCCCGTCCCTCGCCTGTCCTTGGCCTGTCCTTGGGACCAGGCCTGACAGGACCCCGGCGCCCTGCCGTCACTCGTCGAAGCCGGCCGCTTCCAGGTACTCGGGCTTCGGGTCGAGCGCCGCGGCCAGCCGGAAGTGCCGCTTGGCCTGGTCCGGCCGCCCGGACCGCTGGAACGTGCGGGCCAGCGCGAAGTGCGCGAAGGCGTTGTCCGGCTCGTGGTCCACGATCCGCTGGAACTCTCGCTCCGCCGCGCGTAGTTGTGCGGACGCGAAATAGGCGCGCGCCCGCAGCAGACGGGCCGCCCCGCTCTCCGGGTGAGCGGCGATGACCGAGTCGAGCAGCTTGATGGCACCGCGCGGGTCACGCGCCGCGAGCAGTTGCTCGGCCGCGCGGAAGTCGATGACGTGGGTCTCCGGGCTCGTCTCGGGCACGCTCGCATCCTTCCCCTCGTACCGCGGGGTTCAACATCCCGCGCACCGGCGGAATTCCGACGGTCGTACGACCCCGACGGCGCGGCGTGCGCGTAACAGGCGGAATCGGCCCTAGCGGCTCACGCGCTCGGTCAGTTCCGCCCACACCTTGCGGACCTGCAATTCCAGCGCCTCCCGCGGTCCGTCGTTGTCGATGACGAGATCGGCGATGGCACGTCGCTCCGCGCGGGTGGCCTGTGCGGCCATCCGTGCCCGGGCGTCGGACTCGGTCATTCCGCGCAGCCGTACGAGCCTGTCCAGCTGGGTCTCCGGTGCCGCCTCCACGACCACGACCAGGTCGTACAGCGGCGCGAGCCGGTTCTCGGCGAGCAGGGGTACGTCGTGGATCACCACGGCATCCGGGCCCGCCTGTGCCTCCAGCTCCGCGGACCGTGCCCCGACCAGCGGATGGACGATCGCGTTGAGCTCGGCCCGGCGCTCCGCGTCGGCGAACACGATGGAGCCGAGCTTCGGCCGGTCCAGCGTCCCGTCCGGGGCCAGGATCCCGGGCCCGAAGGCCTCGACGACGGCCGCGAGCCCGGGTGTCCCCGGCGCCACGACCTCCCGGGCGATCAGATCGGCGTCGATCAGGACGGCCCCGTAGGAGACGAGCAGCCGGGACACCTCGCTCTTGCCGGCGCCGATTCCGCCGGTCAATCCCACCTTCAGCATGTTCGGAAGCTTAGGCCCATGGTCCGGGCCCCGGCCCGGAGCCCGGCAAGATCCGAAAGACGGGCCCTGATCCGTGTCTTCGATGTCCCGTCTGCCCGGCGGGCGAGCGACGCTGCTTTGAAGACTCTCCCTAGGATTCGCCCTCCCGTTCGGCGAGGAAGCGCTCGAACTCCTGGCCGATCTCGTCCGCGGACGGCAGATCCACCGGTTCGGCGACCAGGCTGCCCCGGCTCTCGACCCCCGCGATGGCGTCGTACTGGTGTTCAAGCCCCTGCACCAGGGCCACCAGCTCCTCGTCGCCCTCCCCGATCTGCCGCTCGATCTCGGTCTGCGTGCGCTGGGCCTGGGTGCGCAGGGTGTGCGCGACGCCCGGCAGGACCAGTCCGGTGGCAGCGGTGATCGCTTCGAGCGCGGTGAGCGCGGCGTCCGGGTAGGGGGAGCGGGCGACGTAGTGCGGTACGTGGGCGGCGACGCCGAGGACGTCGTGTCCCGCCCCCATCAGCCGGTACTCGATGAGCGACTCCGCGCTGCCCGGTACCTGGGCCTCGTCGAAGGGGCTGCGATGGCCCGGCATGAGCTCCGTGCGGTTGCCGTGCGGGGTGATGCCGACGGGCCGGGTGTGCGGAACGCCCATCGGGATGCCGTGGAAGTTGACCGAGAGACGTACGCCGAGCCGCTCGACGATCTGCCGCACGGCGACGGCGAAGCGCTCCCACTCGACGTCGGGCTCGGGGCCGGAGAGCAGCAGGAACGGCGCTCCGGTGGCGTCCTGGACCAGCCGGACCTCGAGGGCGGGGGTCTCGTACGCGGTCCAGCGGTCGCGCCGGAAGGTCAGCAGCGGGCGGCGCGCACGGTAGTCCACGAGCCTGTCGTGGTCGAAGCGGGCCACCACCTGGTGCGGGAGTGACTCCAGCAGCGCGTCGACGATCTGCTCGCCTGTCTCACCCGCGTCGATGTATCCGTCGAAGTGGTACAGCATGACCAGGCCGGCCGACTCCTGCGCGAGCGCCATGTCGACGACCGCCAGGCCCTTCGGCTCCCACTCGTACAAATCCTGCGGATCAAGCACGATTACCGCTCCTCCTCGTGTCCATACGGACAACGACGGCTGCGGCGTGGTCATTCCCCGCGCATGTGCCGCTTCACGGAGCGTTCACGAAGTGGTTCGCGACGGCGTTCACCATGGAGACCGCACGACGGAGACCACACGCACCGAGGCCCGGCTCCCCGATGGGGAGCCGGGCCTCGGCTGTGAGCTACTGAGAGCTAGTGCTCAGCGGTGCGAGCCGTTCAGCTCTGGCCGCCGGCCAGCTTCTCACGCAGGGCGGCGAGCGCCTCGTCCGACGCCAGGGCGCCGGAGGTGTCGTCCGACTCCGAGGAGTACGAACCACCGGTGGCACCGGCAGCGGCCGGGGCGGCCTGGCCACCCTCGGCAGCGGCGGCCTCGTCGGCCTCGCGGCTCTTGATGACCTGCGCCTGGTGCTGCTCGAAGCGCTGCTGCGCCTCGGCGTACTGGCGCTCCCACTCCTCGCGCTGCTTCTCGAAGCCCTCGAGCCAGTCGTTGGTCTCGGGGTCGAAGCCCTCGGGGTAGATGTAGTTGCCCTGGTCGTCGTAGGACGCGGCCATGCCGTACAGGGTCGGGTCGAACTCGACCGACGCCGGGTCGGCACCGAAGGACTCGTTGGCCTGCTTCAGGGACAGCGAGATCCGGCGACGCTCGAGGTCGATGTCGATGACCTTGACGAAGATCTCGTCGTTGACCTGGACGACCTGCTCCGGGATCTCCACGTGGCGCTCGGCCAGCTCGGAGATGTGGACCAGACCCTCGATGCCCTCGTCCACGCGGACGAACGCACCGAACGGAACCAGCTTCGTGACCTTACCCGGGACGACCTGGCCGATCTGGTGGGTACGGGCGAACTGCTGCCACGGGTCCTCCTGCGTCGCCTTCAGCGACAGGGAGACACGCTCGCGGTCCATGTCGACGTCGAGAACCTCGACGGTGACCTCCTGGCCGACCTCGACAACCTCGGACGGGTGGTCGATGTGCTTCCAGGACAGCTCGGAGACGTGCACGAGGCCGTCGACGCCACCCAGGTCCACGAAGGCACCGAAGTTGACGATCGAGGAGACGACGCCGGAGCGGACCTGACCCTTCTGGAGGGTCGTGAGGAACGTCTGGCGGACCTCGGACTGGGTCTGCTCGAGCCAGGCGCGGCGGGACAGGACCACGTTGTTGCGGTTCTTGTCCAGCTCGATGATCTTCGCCTCGAGCTCCTTGCCCACGTAGGGCTGGAGGTCGCGGACACGGCGCATCTCGACGAGGGAGGCCGGCAGGAAGCCACGGAGGCCGATGTCGAGGATGAGACCACCCTTGACGACCTCGATGACGGTACCGGTGACGATGCCGTCCTCTTCCTTGATCTTCTCGATGGTGCCCCAGGCACGCTCGTACTGGGCGCGCTTCTTCGAGAGGATCAGGCGGCCTTCCTTGTCCTCCTTCTGGAGAACAAGGGCCTCGATCTCGTCGCCGACCTTGACGACCTCGTTCGGGTCGACGTCGTGCTTGATCGAGAGCTCGCGGCTCGGGATGACACCTTCGGTCTTGTAACCGATGTCGAGCAGGACCTCGTCCCGGTCGACCTTCACGATGACGCCGTCGACGATGTCGCCGTCGTTGAAGTACTTGATCGTCTCGTCGATCGCGGCGAGGAAAGCTTCCTCGTTACCGATGTCGTTGACCGCAACCTGCGGAGTGGTGGCGGTGGTCTCGGTGCTGCTCGTCATGTGGGAAAGGGCTCCGGTACGGACATGAAGTCGTAGGTACTGCTACGCCGAGAGCCCGATACCGCAGCTGAAGAAGCCGGACAGCCAAGGAAGCGCCAACCGAGAGGAAAGGCGCCTCGAGAACCGAGGGGACATACAACAGATGCGAGCGCGGCCTGCTACGTCTGAGGCGCGCAAGCCCGCAGCGCAACCTTTAGCATAAGGGCGCGGCAGGGCAGGGTCAATGCGCGAAGGCCCCCACCCGGGGCGGAACGTCCTATACCCGGCACAACTAAGGTTTGCCGAGGCCACAATGGCCGCGCCTCACTCGTCCGCGACACGTCGGCGACACGCCTGCGGCACGTCCGGGAGCGGGGTCCTGTAGCAACGTACAACGACGGGCGAGATGATCCAAGAGTACGAACCGGCGTACGAACCGGAGGACGAACCCGAAGCGACCCGGCGTGCCGCCGACGACGCGGAGAGCAGCCGGGCGAGCCGGGGCTGGTGGGACCGGAACGCGGACGAGTACCAGACCGAGCACGGGACGTTCCTCGGCGACGACCGTTTCGTGTGGGGGCCGGAGGGACTGGACGAGGCCGACGCCGGTCTGCTGGGCCCGGCGGCGTCGCTGAAGGACAAGGACGTACTGGAGATCGGCGCGGGCGCGGCGCAGTGCTCGCGCTGGCTGGTGGCGCAGGGGGCGCGGCCGGTGGCCCTGGACCTCTCCCACCGCCAGCTTCAGCACGCGCTGCGGATCGGTGCCGGCTTCCCCCTCGTCGAGGCGGACGCGGGGGCGCTGCCCTTCCGGGACGGCTCCTTCGACCTCGCGTGCTCGGCGTACGGGGCGGTGCCGTTCGTCTCGGACCCTGTGCAGGTCTTCCGCGAGGTCCGGCGGGTCCTGCGGCCGGGCGGGCGCTGGGTCTTCTCGGTGACGCACCCGATCCGATGGGCGTTTCCCGACGAACCCGGGCCGGAGGGGCTGAGCGTGTCCGCCTCGTACTTCGACCGCACGCCGTACGTCGAGCAGGACGAGCGGGGCCGGGCCGTATATGTGGAGCACCACAGGACGATCGGCGACCGGGTGCGGGACGTGGTGGCCGGGGGCTTCCGGCTCGTGGACCTGGTCGAGCCCGAGTGGCCGGCCTGGAACAGCCAGGAGTGGGGCGGCTGGTCGCCCCTCCGCGGCAATCTGATCCCGGGGACGGCGATCTTCGTCTGCGAGCGCGCGTGATCCGTTCCGAGGCTCTGGACCGGCTGCCGGTACGTACCGCCCTGCCCGCGCTGGAGCGGGCGCTCGACACGCATGGCTCCGCGGTGCTGTGCGCGCCGCCGGGCACCGGCAAGACGACCCTCGTACCGCTGGCCCTCGCCGGGTCCGGCGCGCGCGTCGTGGTCGCCGAGCCGCGGCGGATCGCGGCGCGGGCGGCGGCGAAGCGGATGGCGTGGCTGCTGGGCGAGCGGGTCGGCAACCGGGTCGGCTTCACCGTGCGCGGTGAGCGGGCCGTGTCGGAGCGGACCGTGGTCGAGGTGGTCACCACGGGTGTGCTGCTCCAGCGGCTGCAGCGGGACCAGGAGCTGACCGGTGTCGACGTGGTCGTCCTCGACGAGTGCCATGAGCGGCATCTGGACGCGGACACGGTGGCCGCGTTCCTGCTGGACGTACGGGAGGCTCTGCGGCCCGAGCTGAAGCTGGTGGCGGCGTCGGCGACGACGGACGCGGCCGGGTGGTCGCGGCTGCTGGGCGACGCGCCCGTGGTCGAGGCGGAGGGGGTCGCGCACCCGGTGGAGGTGGTGTGGGCTCCCCCGGCCCGGCCCGTGCGGCCGCCGCACGGGATGCGGGTCGATCCGGCGATGCTGGCGCATGTGGCGTCGGTGGTGCGGCGGGCGCTCACCGAGCGCACCGGTGACGTGCTGTGTTTCCTGCCCGGGGTCGGGGAGATCGCCCGCGTGGCGGGGCAGCTCGCCGATGTGGACGCCGAGGTGCTCCAGGTGCACGGACGGGCCCCGGCGGCGGCGCAGGACGCGGTGCTGACTCCCGGGGCCGACCGGCGGCGGGTCGTGCTGGCGACCTCGGTCGCGGAGTCGTCGCTGACCGTGCCGGGTGTGCGGGTCGTGGTGGACTCGGGCCTGGCGCGGGAACCTCGCACCGACCACGCCCGGGGCATCGGCTCGCTGACGACCGTACGCGCGTCCCGGGCGGCGGCCCGCCAGCGCGCGGGCCGGGCCGGTCGCGAGGCGCCGGGTGCGGTGTACCGCTGCTGGACCGAGGCGGAGGACGGCCGGCTGCCGCGCTTCCCCGCCTCGGAGATCCAGGTCGCGGACCTGACCGCGTTCGCCCTGCAGGCGGCCTGCTGGGGCGACCCCTCGGCGTCCGGGCTCGCCCTGCTGGACGCGCCCCCGGCCGGCGCCATGGCCGCGGCCCGCTCGGTGCTGACGGCCATCGGCGCGGTGGACGCCTCGGGCCGCGCCACGGACCGTGGCGTACGCATGTCCCGCCTCGGGCTCCACCCCCGGCTCGCCCGCGCCCTGGTGGACGGGGCCCCCGAGGTGGGCACCCGGCGCGCCGCCGAAGTCGTCGCCCTGCTGAGCGAGGAGCCCCCTCGGGAGTACGGCGACGACCTCGCCACCGCGTGGCGCGCGGCGCGGCGCGGTGGTGACGCGTACGGGGCGCGCTGGCGCACGGAGGCGGGCCGCCTGGCGCGTGCGGCCGGGACGGGAACGGAAACCGGGGCCGGGACCGGGGCCGGGGCCGGGGCCGGGACCAGGGCCGGGACCAGGGCCGGGACCAGGGCCAGGGCCGGGACCAGGGCCAGCATCGAGGGCGGAACCGGGGCCAAGGCCGGGACCAGGGCCGAAGCCGGGACTGGGACTGGGACTGGCACCGGCACCGGCACCGGCACCACGGAGCTCTCCCCCGCCGTCCCCTTCGGGGCACCCCCGGGGTCCGAGGTCTCCCGCGCGGCCGGGTCCGATGACGCCGTCGCCGGGCTCGTCACCGCGCTCGCCTTCCCCGAGCGGGTCGCGCGGGCCCGTTCGGAGGGCGCGTACCTCATGGCGTCCGGGACCGGGGCCGAGCTCGCGGACGCGTCGCGGTTGCGCGGTGCGCCGTGGTTGGCGGTCGCGGTGGCGGACCGGGGCGCGCACGCCGCGTCCGCACGGGTGCGGCTCGCTGCCGTGATCGACGAGGAGACCGCGCGTACCGCCGCCTCCCACCTCCTCAGCCGCGGCGAGGAGGTGCACTGGGAGGACGGGGACGTCGTCGCCCGGCGCGTGGAGCGGCTCGGGGCGGTGGAGCTGGCCGGGCGGCCGCTGAAGGAGCCCGATGCCGCTCTCGTACGGGAAGCGCTCCTGGAGGGGCTCCGCCGGGAGGGGCTCGGTCTGCTGGCGTGGTCCCGGGATGCCGAGGCCCTGCGGCTGCGGCTCGCGTTCGTCCACCGGGTGGTGGGCGCGCCGTGGCCGGATGTGGCGGCGGACGTACTGCTGGACCGTACCGACGAGTGGCTGGAGCCGGAGCTGTCCCGGGCCGGGCGCCGGGGTGATCTCGCGCGTATCGACGCAGGAGCGGCGCTCACGCGGCTGCTGCCCTGGGCGAGCGGCGACGCGGCCCGCCTCGACACCCTCGCACCCGAGCGGATAGAGGTGCCGAGCGGTTCCCGGATCCGGGTCGACTACACGGGCGAGCAGCCCGTACTGGCCGTGAAGCTCCAGGAGCTGTTCGGGCTGTCCGAGACGCCGACCCTGGCCGGGGTTCCGGTCCTGGTGCATCTGCTGTCCCCTGCCGGGCGGCCCGCCGCCGTCACCGCCGACCTGGCGTCCTTCTGGAAGGACGGCTACCGGGCCGTACGGGCCGAGCTGCGCGGCCGCTACCCCAAGCACCCCTGGCCGGAGGACCCGACGACCGCACAGCCCACCCGCGGGGTCAAGCGCTGACGGGTCCGGCGCTGACCGGCCGGCGCCCGCGCGCCTCCAGCCACAGGGAGAGCACGAGCAGGCCCGCACCGGTGACCACGAAGGTCCACGGCAGGTACGAGACCATCAGCAGCACCTTCGTACGGTTGTCGGTGACCAGTCCGACGGTGTAGTCCAGATAGTCCTCGCGCATCTTCACGTGTCCGGCGAAGACGGTGACCCGGTCCTTCCCCAGCAGTTTCGTGGCGTTGCGCATCTCCTCCCGGTGGATCTCCTCGCCGTTGACGGGTGCGCCGGTGACGGGCTCGATCCAGAACATGCGCTTGGTGGTGTACCAGCGGGTCATGCCGGTGCTCTGGGCCACCTTCGGGGTGACGCCCATCGGCATCTTCTTGGGGAAGGCCACCTGGGTCCACGGGATGGTCTGCTCGAAGTAGTAGACCTCCAGCCCCCGGAACTCGCGTGTCCCCTTGTAGTGGATGGGCGCGGAGGTACGGGTCTGGGCGTCGAAGTACTGGTAGTCCCGCTTCTCCGTCATGAAGGGCCACTTGAACTCGATGCCCTCGCGGCGCACCGCGTCCCCGTCGACCGACTCCCCCGTGGCGTGCACGGGCTCCTGCGTATGGGCGTCGAAGATGTAGCGCTCGGGGATCTGGGAGACCATCCGGCCCTCGGGGTCGGCGAGGTACGCCATGGCGTCCCAGACCACGACGTCGCGCCCGGCGTCCCGCTCGATCTTCTCGGACTCCTCCACGTTCCCCTTGAGGGTCTGCACGATGGTGACCTTGGGGACCTCCTTGACCTTCATACCGTCGTGGTAGTCGAGGAGGGTCGCGGGCTTGGCCTCCAGCACCGTCTCCTGGTACTGGCTGGGCGGGATCTTCGCGAGGCGCGGGAAGGCGTACCAGCGCAGAACCGGCGCGAGGGCGGTGAAGAAGACGGCGAAGGCCAGGAGCACGAGGCTGGCTCTGCGGCGCATGGCGGCTGGTTCCTCCCGTTATTTCTTGGGGCCGGGAACGGTGGTCAGCAGGGGTTTGGGGGAGGTCTCACCGGTGGGTACGGGGAGCACCGGGATGAGCAGCACGATGAGCAGCACCGGGACCAGCCCGATGGCGGCGGCTACGAGGGCGCGCATGGTCGGCCTCCCGGGATCTGATGCAGCGTCAGCAATGGCTGGGGCACGGTAGCAACGCGGCGGTGAGATGAGAACACGTCGCACCGCACACGACAGCCGCCCCTTCACCGGGCTGCGGTGAAGGGGCGGCTGCTTCTCTGCGAACTCAGGCGGCTCAGCGCGCTCAGGCAGCTCTACGTGCTCGGGTGGCTCACGTGCTCAGGCGGCCGGGGCCGGGGCCGCGACCTGCAGCTCGACGGCGAGCGTCGCGCCGCCCTCCGTGGTGAGCCGCAGCAGGAAGGTGCCGGTCTGGTCGTCGGCGAAGATCTTCGGCAGGACGAGCTTGCCCTCGGCGTCGGTCCTGAGCTCGGTGAGGGTACGGACGGGCTTGCCGTCGGCGTCCTTGAAGTACGGGCCCTTGGTGTTCTCGGCCGGGTCGTCCGCGGAGGTGATCATGGTGGCGGTGACGGCGACGCCCGCGGCCACGGCGCCCTTGAGGGTGGCCTTGACCTCGACCTGCTCGGCGAACTCGGCGCCGGGCGCGGCCGTCTGCTCCTTGTCGCCGGTCCTGGCCAGGGTGTCGGCCTGGCGCGGGGTGACGGTCCCGGCGTAGGCGAGCGGGGGCAGCGCACGACCGTCCACGCTGACGCGGATCGTGAACGTGCCGGTCTTCTCGCCCGCCTTCAGCGCCGGAGCGACGGCGATGCCGCCCACCCGGGTGGGTACGACGACGGAGGTGCGGCCCTCGGCGAAGCGGGTGTCCGTGTCACCGACGATCTCGAAGACGAGCGGCACCCCGGAGACGCCGGCGCCCGCGCGGTTCTCGGCCCGGACCCTGATCGGCTCGGCGAACTGCGTGCCCGCGGTGGCGGTGAGCTTTCCGCTGTCCGCGTCCTCGATACGGGTCACGGTCTCGACGGGCAGCGGGTCCGGGGTGGTCGGCGGCTTCGGGGTCTCCGTACCGCCGTCGGGCTTCGACGGAGGAGTCTTCGGGGGCGGCGTGGGCTTCGGAGCGGGAGTGGTGGGAGGGGTGGGGCCGGGGGTGACGGGGGCCGTCGGCGTGCTGCCCGCTCCGGCGCCGCTGTCGCTGCGGTCCCTCGGCAGTACGCCCGTACCGTCCGGGACTTCATGGGTGCCGCGCTTGTAGTAGTCGAACCACGACATGACCGTGCGCAGATACTCCCGCGACTGGTTGTAGCTCAGGATCGCCCGGTCGAGATCCGACTGAACGGACAGATCGCGCTGCCCGGCGCACAGGTACTTGCCGGCCGCGAGGGCCGCGTCGTAGATGTTGTTCGGGTCCTTGCGGCCGTCATGGTTGGCGTCCTGGCCCCATCCGGCCCAGGTCGAGGGGATGAACTGCATGGGGCCGACGGCCCGGTCGTGCGTGGTGTCCCCGTCGTAGGCGCCGTCGTCCGTGTCGGAGATGTTGGCGAACCCGACGCCGTTGAGGACCGGGCCGAGGATCGGGGAGAGCGTGGTGCCGCCGGCGTCGACGCGGCCGCCGCGCGCCTGGCTCGACTCGACCTTGCCGATCGCGGCGAGCAGCTGCCAGGGGAGGCGGCAGGCCGGGTCGGAGCTCGCGAGGCTCTGCTCGGCCTGCTTGTAGGCGGCGAGGACCGTGGCCGGTATGCCCGCTTCCGGGGTACCGGGCGTCGTCGCGGGGAGATCTATGGAAGTGCCCGGCTTGTTCGGGGTGTTCAGCGGCGGCAGGTCGGTGTAGTACGAAGAGTCGCCGCTGGCCGATCCGGGCGGCGGAGTCGCTTCTCCGGCCGTCTGACCGTCGCCTCCTGCCACGGCGGGCGTGACACCCGGCGCCTGGGACGCGGACAGCGCGGCCACCGCTGCCGCGGCCACCGCCGTGGTGGTGGCTCCCCTGCGCAGCCGACGGCCGAATTGCGCTGCCATACGTCTGTTCCCTCCCCGTTGACGGCCGTTCGCGCTCCCCGCGCGATGACTCAGGTGACACTACGGCAACGACCCACCCCCGGACACCGGGCCCCCGGCCCCTCTCGCCGGTTGTTCATGAACCGGCCATCCGCGCCTTACGGAGCCGCCTGTTCGCATGGCGGACGGTCAGCGCACTCCATACTGGGCGCCATTGCTCGAAATCAGTCGCACGGGGGGAACTTCATGCCGTTCACACTCAGCCATGCCGCGGCGGTCCTGCCGGGCATCCGCCGCAACGGCACCGCCCGTGGGCCGCTGTTCGCCTCCGCGCTCGTGGCGGGATCCTTCGCGCCCGATATGACGTACTTCGCGGCCAGCGTCATTCCCGACGCCATGTCGTTCGGGGATGTGACGCACGGTCCGCTCGGTGTGCTGACGGTCGATGCCGCGATCGCCGCGGCACTGGTCGGGCTCTGGCTGCTGGTGCGTGACCCCTTGGTGGCGCTGCTGCCGCGCGCCCGGCAGGGGCGGGTGCACGCGTTCCTGCGGGGGCGGGCGTGGCGGGAGCGGCCGGGGGTGGTCGCGGCCTTCTGGTTCTACGTCTCGGCGGTGATCGGGGCCGGGACGCATGTCGTGTGGGACGCGTTCACCCACTTCGACCGGTGGGGTACGCGGGTGGTGCCGGTGCTCGGTGAGATGGTGGCCGGCTTCCCGCTCTACACGTACACGCAGTACGGCAGTTCGGCGCTGGCGCTGGTGGCCCTCGGGTGGTTCACGGTCACGGCGCTCGGACGGCAGCCCTCGACGACGCCTCCGCCGGTGTCCGTGCCCCTACTGGACCGGCGCGCCCGGTGGGCGGCGGGCGCACTGCTCGGGGGGTGCGTGATGGGCGGGGCCGTGCACCGGTGTGTGCGGTGGTACGAGTACTGGGGGCGGATCGAGACGCCGCTCGACATCATTCCGACAGCGTGCTTCGGCGCGGGTGCGGGGCTGGGGGTGGGGTTGGTGCTGTACGCCGCGGCCGTACGCCTCCGGGGGCGGCGTCCCGCCCCGCCGGCACCGGCGCGCGACGCCGACGTCCGCGTCTGACGCACCGGGGCTGCGTGCCCCGCGCCCCGGGCAGGGGGCTGCCGGGGGGCGTGAGCCCCCCCGGCGTGACGGCTAGTGGGCCGCCGACTCCCAGTCCGGCCCCACGCCCACCGAGACGTCCAG
Source organism: Streptomyces sp. NPDC000410 (assembly GCF_040300305.1). Taxonomy (NCBI): domain Bacteria; kingdom Bacillati; phylum Actinomycetota; class Actinomycetes; order Kitasatosporales; family Streptomycetaceae; genus Streptomyces; species Streptomyces sp. NPDC000410. The sequence continues at coordinate 196,214 of NZ_JBEPDM010000007.1, read as the reverse complement.
TGGCGCCCTCAGTTCCACCGCCGTCGACATCTCGCGGCGGACGAGCTCCTCGACCTGGTCGCGCTCGCCGGGTGCGAGCTCCAGGACGATTTCGTCGTGGACCTGGAGCAGCATGCGGGAGGTGAGCCCGGCCGACTTCAGGGCCCGGTCGACGCCCAGCATGGCGACCTTGACGATGTCCGCCGCGGTGCCCTGGATCGGCGCGTTCAACGCCATCCGCTCGGCGGCCTCACGGCGCTGCCGGTTGTCGCTGTTGAGGTCCGGCAGGTAGCGGCGGCGACCGAGCATCGTCGCCGTGTACCCCGTGGCCCGTGCCTCGTCGACCACGCGGCGCAGATAGTCCCGCACGCCCCCGAAGCGCTCGAAGTACGTGTCCATCAGGGCCCGTGCCTCACCCGCGTCGATGTTCAACTGCTGGCTGAGGCCGAACGCCGAGAGCCCGTACGCGAGCCCGTACGACATCGCCTTGATCTTGCGGCGCATCTCCGCGTCGACCGCGGACCGCTCGACGCCGAACACCTGCGAGGCGACGGTCGTGTGCAGGTCCTCGCCGGAGGTGAAGGCCTCGATGAGCCCCTCGTCCTCCGACAGATGGGCCATCACCCGAAGCTCGATCTGGCTGTAGTCGGCGGTCATCAGGGCCTCGAAGCCCTCCCCCACCACGAAGCCCCGCCGGATCGCGCGCCCCTCGTCCGTGCGCACCGGCACGTTCTGCAGGTTCGGATCGGTGGACGACAGACGGCCCGTCGCCGCGACCGTCTGGCTGAACGTCGTGTGGATGCGGCCGTCCCCCGCGACGGTCTTGATCAGGCCCTCGACCGTGGAGCGCAGCCGGGCCTGCTCGCGGTGCCGGAGCATGATCACCGGCAGCTCGTGCTCGGTCTGCGAGGCCAGCCACGCCAACGCGTCGGCGTCCGTCGTGTAACCGGTCTTGGTCTTCTTCGTCTTGGGGAGGTTCAGCTCGCCGAAGAAGACCTCCTGGAGCTGCTTGGGCGAGCCGAGGTTGAACTCGTGGCCGACCGAGGCGTGCGCCTCCTTGACCGCCTGCTGCACGGCACCGGCGAACTGCTGCTCCATCGCCTCCAGATGCGGGCGATCGGCAAAGATGCCGTGCCGTTCCATCCGGGCCAGCAGCTGGGACGTGGGCAGCTCCACGTCGTGCAGCAGCTCGACCGCGCCGACCTCCTCCAGCCGCTCGCCGAACGCGTTGCCCAGATCGAGGACCGCGCGGGCCTGGGCCATCAGGGCGTCGGCCTCGGCCTGCTCCTCCTCGGTGCCGAAGGCCAGCTGCCCGTCGGCCGCGGCCGGGGCCAGCTCCCGGTGCAGGTACTCCACGGACAAGGCGTCCAGCGCGAAGGACCGGCGCCCCGGCTTGACCAGGTAGGCGGCGAGCGCGGTGTCCATCGTGACGCCCGCGATGTCCCAGCCGTGCTCGGGGAACACGCGCAGCGCCTCCTTGGCGTTGTGCATGACCTTCGGCCTGGCCGGGTCGGCGATCCACGCGGCGAAGGCCCGCTCGTCGGCCTCGTCCAGCTGGGTCGTGTCGAACCAGGCCGCCTTTCCGTCGGCGCCCGCCAGCGCGATCTCGCTGACGCTGCCGACGCCCAGCGCCCACGCGGCGACGGTGGCCACACCGAGCTGCTGCCCGCCGTGCGCCTCCAGCCAGAGGGCCAGCTCACCGGCGCCCAGCACGGCGCCGTCCAGCTCGACACCGGCCTCCGGGGCCGGGGCCTCGTCCTCCTCCGCGCCCGGGTCGACGGCGAGCAGCCGCTCCCTGAGGCTCGGGTTACGGATCTCCAGGACTTCGAGGAAGCCCTTCAGCGCGGTCCTGTCGTACGGCGCGCGCTCCAGGTCGGCGACCGCCTTCGGCAGCTCCACGTCACGGACCAGCTCCGTCAGGTGACGGTTGAGCTTGACCGACTCCAGGTGGTCGCGCAGGGCCTGGCCGACCTTGCCCTTGACCTCGTCGGCGCGCTCGACGAGCTCCGCGAACGACCCGAACTGGTTGATCCACTTCGTGGCGGTCTTCTCGCCGACGCCGGGGATGCCCGGCAGGTTGTCCGACGGGTCGCCGCGCAGTGCGGCGAAGTCCGGGTACTGCTGGGGTGTGAGTCCGTACTTCTCCTCGACCTTCGCCGGGGTGAAGCGGGTCAGCTCGGAGACGCCCTTGGTCGGGTACAGCACGGTCACATGGTCGGAGACCAGCTGGAAGGAGTCCCGGTCGCCGGTGACGATCAGCACCTCGAAACCGGCCGCCTCGGCCTGGGTGGCGAGGGTGGCGATGATGTCGTCCGCCTCGAAGCCGTCCACCGCGAACCGCACCGCGTTCATGGTGTCGAGCAGCTCTCCGATCAGCTCGACCTGCCCCTTGAACTCGTCCGGGGTCTTGGACCGGTTCGCCTTGTACTCGGGGAAGTCCTGCGAGCGCCAGGTCTTGCGGGACACGTCGAAGGCCACGGCGAAATGCGTGGGCGCCTCGTCGCGCAGCGTGTTCGCCAGCATCGACGCGAAGCCGTAGATGGCGTTGGTCGTCTGACCGCTCGCGGTCGTGAAGTTCTCCGCCGGCAGCGCGAAGAACGCCCGGTACGCCAGGGAGTGCCCGTCCATGAGGAGCAGGCGCGGACGGTTGTCGTCTGGGGTCTTCTTCGATGCTGTCTCAGCCACGCACACGATCCTGCCACGGACCACTGACAACGCCGTCCACGCGCCCCGGCCCGACCCGTCTGTCGGCGACGCGTGCCAGGATTCTCCGTGCACGACACGGTCTGCCACTGACCGCCACCGATCCCGCGCTCGTAGAGGAGCACGATGGCCAGCAAGCCGCCCTCAGGTGACCCCGTCCAGGACGCGCCGCAGGTAGAGGCGCCGCAGCACGCCGCGGCAGGGCTGCCGGCCATCGGGCACACGTTGAAGATCGCCCAGCAGCAGATGGGCCTGCGCCGCACCGTGCGGACCCTTCTCAAGGTGAACCAGAAGGACGGCTTCGACTGTCCCGGCTGCGCCTGGCCCGAGGGTGACAAGCGCCATGTCGCGGAGTTCTGCGAGAACGGGGCGAAGGCGGTGGCCGAGGAGGCGACGCTGCGCCGCGTCACCCCCGCCTTCTTCGCCGCCCACCCGATCGCGGACCTCGCCGAGCGCAGCGGTTACTGGCTGGGCCAGCAGGGCCGTATCACCGAGCCGGTCCACCTTCCGGCAGGCGGCGACCGGTACGAGCCGGTGTCCTGGGAGCGGGCCTTCGCGATCATCGCGGAGGAACTCACGGCGCTCGACTCCCCCGACGAGGCGCTCTTCTACACCTCGGGCCGCACCAGCAACGAGGCGGCGTTCCTGCTCCAGCTCTTCGCCCGCGAGTTCGGCACGAACAATCTGCCGGACTGTTCCAACATGTGCCACGAGTCCTCCGGCTCGGCCCTGACCGAGACGCTCGGCGTCGGCAAGGGCAGCGTCTCCCTGGAAGATCTGCACCAGGCCGATCTGATCATCGTGGCCGGGCAGAACCCGGGCACGAACCACCCGCGGATGCTGTCCGCGCTGGAGAAGGCCAAGCGGGCCGGCGCGCGGGTCATCTCGGTGAATCCGCTGCCCGAGGCGGGCACGGCGAAGTTCAAGAACCCGCAGACCCCGACGGGCATGCTCAAGGGAGCCGCGCTCAGCGATCTGTTCCTCCAGATCCGCATCGGCGGCGACCAGGCCCTCTTCCGGCTGCTCAACAAGCTGGTCCTGGACACTCCGGGCGCCGTCGACGACGCCTTCGTACGCGACCACACGCACGGCTACGAGGAGTTCGCCGCGGCCGCGCGGAAGGCCGACTGGGACGAGACGCTCGCCGCGACCGGCCTCACGCGGCCAGAGATCGAGCGGGCCCTGGAGATGGTCCTGGCCTCCCGGCGCACGATCGTCTGCTGGGCCATGGGCCTGACCCAGCACAAGCACGCCGTCGCGACCATCAGGGAGGTCGTCAACTTCCTGCTGCTGCGTGGCGACATCGGGCGGCCCGGCGCCGGGGTGTGCCCGGTGCGCGGGCACTCCAATGTGCAGGGCGACCGCACGATGGGCATCTTCGAGCGGCCCGCCGCCGCCTTCCTCGACGCCCTGGAGAAGGAGTTCGGCTTCGCGCCGCCGCGCCACCACGGCCTCGACGTCGTCCGGTCCATCCAGGCGCTGCGCGACGGCCGGGCGAAGGTGTTCTTCGCCATGGGCGGCAATTTCGTCGGCGCCTCCCCCGACACGGAGGTCACGGAGGCGGCGATGCGCCGCGCCCGCCTCACCGTGCACGTGTCGACGAAGCTCAACCGCTCGCACGCGGTGACGGGCACGCGCGCGTTGATCCTGCCGACGCTCGGCCGCACCGACAAGGACGTGCAGAAGGGCGGCAAGCAGTTCGTGACCGTCGAGGACTCGATGGGCATGGTGCACGCCTCGCGCGGCAACCTGCCGCCCGCGAGTCCCCATCTGCTCTCCGAGCCGGCGATCGTGGCGCGCATGGCGCGCGCCGTGCTCGGTGCCGGCTCGGCCACGCCCTGGGAGGAGTTCGAGCGCGACTACGCGACGATCCGCGACCGGATCTCCCGCGTGGTCCCCGGATTCGAGGATTTCAACACGAAGATCGCCCGCCCCGGCGGGTTCACGCTGCCGCATGCCCCGCGCGACGAGCGACGCTTCCCCACGGCCACCGGCAAGGCCAATTTCACCGCCGCCCCCGTCGAATACCCCCGGGTCCCCGAGGGCCGGCTGCTGCTGCAGACACTCCGCTCCCACGATCAGTACAACACCACGATCTACGGTCTGGACGACCGTTACCGGGGCATCAAGGGCGGCCGCCGCGTCGTCTTCGTGAACCCGGCGGACGCGCGCGAGCTGGGCCTGGCGGACGGCGCGTACACGGATCTGGTGAGCGAGTGGCAGGACGGGGTGGAGCGCCGGGCGCCCGGCTTCCGGGTGGTGCACTACCCCACCGCGCGGGGCTGCGCCGCCGCGTACTACCCGGAGACCAATGTGCTGGTGCCGCTGGACGCCACCGCCGACACCAGCAACACCCCCGCCAGCAAGTCCGTGATCGTACGTCTGGAACAATCGCGCCCCGCCTAAGCGTTCGCTCAGGCGCCGGGCGCGCAGGGCTGCCCGGGCAGTCAGACACACACGGACGACGATCGGAGCAGGGCCCATGGGCGAGCAGACGACGGTGAAGTTCCCGCAAGAGGTCATCGACGAGTACGCGGCACTCGGCATCGACCTGCCCGCCCTCTTCTCCGCCGGGACCCTCGGGACCCGGATGGGCGTACAGATCACCGAGGCCTCCGCGGAGCGCGTCGTCGGCACCATGCCGGTGGAGGGCAACACCCAGCCGTACGGGCTGCTGCACGGCGGCGCGTCCGCCGTGCTCGCCGAAACGCTCGGATCGGTCGGCTCGATGCTGCACGGCGGCAGCTCCAAGATCGCCGTGGGCGTGGACCTCAACTGCACCCACCACCGGGGCGTCCGCTCCGGCCAGGTCACCGGTGTGGCCACCCCGGTGCACCGCGGCCGCTCCACCGCCACGTACGAGATCGTGATCACCGACGAGCAGGACAAGCGGGTCTGCACGGCCCGCCTCACCTGCCTGCTGCGCGAAACGAACTCGCAACAGCCGCCTGTCGCCTGACCAGTTGTGGACTCGGGCGCGCCGGTCTAGCGTTCCCGCATGGGATTAGGACCGGCGCGCCACGGGTCCCGGCGGTGAGCGGCATCGGGCCCCTCGAACCGGGCGAGGACACCTGGGCACCCGACGAGCTGCTCGGCGGGGCCCCCGACCGGCCGGCTCGCCGCCGGATCGCCCTCCCGCTGGCCGTGGCGGCCGCGCTCGCCCTCGGCGCCGGCTATCTCTTCGCCGTACGGCCGGAGCCCGTACCGCCCGCGCCGCCGCCCGCCCCGTCCCAGGTCTTCGCCGTCTCGTACGTGAAGCCGGCCGCGCCAACGGAGCCCGGCAGCGCGTTCACCTTCCGGATCACGCTGCGCACGACGGACGGGCCGCCCGTCACGGTCGAGCGGATCGGCCAGCCGTCGTCGGCACTCAGCGTCACCACCGCCCCGGTACCTCCACTGACCGTTCCGAGGGGCGGGCACCACGAGATCCTGGTGGGATTTCAGGTACGGGATTGCATGCATGTAGCACGGAATGCAGGTCTCCCATTCCTGGAATTGACCCTGAGTAATGGGCGCACCAAGGAGGAGCACAGTTACATCCTCGGTGACCGATATGCCAGCGACCTTTCAAAAGCCCTGGTGAAAGCGTGTCCCGAAAACCGAGACGCGCGACAGCCGCCCGCGACAGGACCAAAGCCCTCCAGATCCCTGGCATGACAGGACCTAACTCGCTGACGGTCCTGCACCGTCTCGTTATGCGGACAAGACGAACCGGCCTGAATTCCCCCGTTCCACCCCACCGGATCCGCTATGCATTACGCCGTGGCATAACAAGAGAGTCACATCATTGGCCCAAGCCCTCCATATCCCCCGAACAGCCGCCTAGAGTCACGGCCAGTCACCGCGACCCACCGGATTTTCAGTTCGGTCCGCGTACGACTCGGCGCGTCCCAGGGGGGACGCCGTGCCAGGAAAGGACAGATCGTGCGTCAACGTTCTCTCATCGCCGTGACGGCCGCGCTCACCGCGGGAGCCCTCACGCTCACCGCCTGTGGTTCGCGCGACGACAGCGGCAAGACCGCCGAGGGCGGAGGCGCCACGGTCGTCATCGCCGTCGACGCCCCGCTGACCGGCGATCTCTCCGCCCTCGGCCTCGGTATCCGCAACTCCGCCGAGCTGGCGGTCAAGCAGGCGAACGAGAAGAAGTACGTCAAGGGCATCACCTTCAAGTTCGAGGCCCTCGACGACCAGGGCCAGGCGTCCTCCGGACAGCAGAACGCCACCAAGCTGGTCGCCAACAAGGACGTCATCGGCGTCGTCGGCCCGCTCAACTCCTCGGTCTCCGAGTCCATGCAGAAGGTCTTCGACGACGCCAAGCTCGTCCAGATCTCCCCGGCCAACACCAGCCCCTCCCTCACCCAGGGGCCGAAGTGGGCCACCGGCCAGAAGACCCGCACCTACAAGAGCTACTTCCGCACCGCCACCACGGACGCCATCCAGGGCCCGTTCGCGGCGCAGTACCTCTTCAACAAGGCCGGCAAGAAGAAGGTCTTCATCATCGATGACAAGAAGACCTACGGCGCAGGCCTCGCCGGCACCTTCAAGGGCGAGTTCACCAAGCTCGGCGGCACCGTCGCGGGCGAGGGCCACATCGACGCGGAGACCAAGGACTTCTCCGCGATCGTGACCCAGGTCAAGAGCTCCGGCGCGGACGTCGTCTACTACGGCGGCGAGTACCCGGCGGGCGGCCCGCTCAGCAAGCAGATCAAGGCCGCCGGAGCCAAGATCCCGCTCGTCGGCGGCGACGGCATCAAGGACAAGAAGTACGTCGAGCTCGCCGGCGCCGGCGCCGCGGGCGACCTGTGCACCTCGGTCGGCGCGCCCGTCGAGACCCTGCCGTCGGCCAAGGAGTTCGTCGCGAACTACAAGAAGGCCGGCTACAAGGACGACTACTCGGCCTACGGCGGCTACTCGTACGACTCCGCCTGGGCCATCATCGAGGCCGTCAAGAAGGTCGTCGAGGGCAACGGCGGCAAGCTGCCCACCGACGCCCGCGCGAAGGTCATCGAGGCCGTTCAGGGCGTCTCCTTCGAGGGTGTGACCGGCAAGGTCTCCTTCGACGAGTTCGGTGACGCCACCAACAAGCAGCTGACCGTCTACAAGGTCGAAGGCCCGGACTTCAAGGCCGTCGAGTCCGGCACCCTCGGCAGCTGACCCTCCCTCTCCACACCCACTCCTGCCGCGCGGGGCGCGCACCACGGCGCCCCGCGCGGTGTCACATCCGTCGAAAGACTCGGAGGACCTGCGGTGCACGAACTGCCGCAACAGCTGGTCAACGGCCTGCTACTGGGATCAATGTACGGGCTCGTCGCCATCGGCTACACGATGGTCTATGGCATCGTCCAGCTCATCAACTTCGCACACGGCGAGATCTTCATGACCGGCGGCTTCGGGGCCCTCACGGTCTGGCTGATGCTCCCCGGCGGCACCACCATGTGGCTGGCCCTGCCACTCATGATCATAGGCGCGGTCATCGTGGCCACCACCATCTCCGTCGCCGCGGAACGCTTCGCCTACCGGCCACTGCGCAACGCGCCCCGGCTCGCCCCGCTCATCACCGCCATCGGGCTCTCGATCGTGCTCCAGCAGGCCGTCTGGGCCTGGTACCCCGACGCGAGGTCCTCCATCGTCTTCCCCGAGATCGCGGGCGGCCCGTTCCACCTCGGCAGCATCACCATCCAGACCGGTGACGTCTTCCTGCTCATCGCCGCCCCTCTCTCCATGGCCTTCCTCGGCTTCTTCGTCATGAAGACCCGCACCGGCCGCGGTATGCAGGCGACCGCCCAGGACCCGGACACGGCCAAGCTGATGGGCATCAACACCGACCGCATCATCACGGTCGCGTTCGCCCTCGGTGCCCTCTTCGCCGCCGTCGGAGCCGTCGCGTACGGCCTCAAGTACGGCGAGGTCAACTACAGGATGGGCTTCATCCTCGGCCTCAAGGCCTTCACCGCCGCTGTCCTCGGCGGCATCGGCAACATCTACGGCGCCATGATCGGCGGGCTGGTCCTCGGCCTCGCCGAGGCCCTCACCACCGTCTACATCGACGAGATCCCCGGCTTCGAGCAGCTCGGCGGTCAGCCATGGGGCAACACCTGGGCGTTCGTACTTCTCATCCTCGTGCTCCTCGTCCGGCCGCAGGGCCTGCTGGGTGAGCGCGTGGCGGACAGGGCGTGAGAACCATGACGACCACCATCACCGCGGACCCCGCGAAGATCCCCACGACCGAGAACAAGGGCTTCATCGGCATCCCCGAGAAGACCGCCCGCGCTCTCGCCACCGCGGGCGGCGCCCTCACCGTCGCCAGCTGCTTCCTGTCCTGGACCTGGACCGCCGAGTTCCCCGGCGACCTGACCGTCTACGGCTACCCGGGCGGCCTCCAGTGGCTCGTCCTGGTCGGCGGCGCCCTCACCACCCTGTTCGGTCTCGCCTCCTACGGCGTCAAGGGCCTCGGCTGGCTCGCCCCCGCGGGGACCGACGCGGCGATCAAGCTCTCCGCGCTCGCCGCCTTCGCCACCGCCTGGTACACCGTCATCGCGATTGTCGTGCAGCTCGGCGCCCTGGTGGACCTCGAGCCGGGCGGCGGAGTCGTCGCCCTGACCACCCTGCTCACCCTCGTCGGCGCCCTCGCGCTCCCCTTCCAGCGCCCCGCGCTCGAAGGCCCCGACCCCGACGACGACGGCTGGGACCAGTTCAAGCACAACGCCGGCAACCGGTGGACGACCGTCAAGGCCGCCTTCACCGCCGGGACCCCCGCCCCGGCCCGGCAGCTCCCGGCCTACGCCGAGATCCTGCTCATCACCCTCGCCCTCGCACTCGGGCTCGGCGTCTTCACGTACGGCGTCACCACGCCGTACCAGGAACTCTTCATCGGTTTCCTGATCACGGCGGGCTTCGGCTTCGCGGCACTCAACAAGGCCGGTCTGGTGGCCCGGTTCACGGCCCTCACCAACCGGCACCGCAATGTCGCCCTCGTCGGCGCGTTCGTCGCCGCGGCGGCCTTCCCCCTCACCCAGACCGACGACCAGTACGCGAACCTCGGCGTCAACATCCTGATCTTCGCGACCGTCGCCCTCGGCCTGAACATCGTCGTCGGCCTCACCGGCCTCCTCGACCTCGGATACGTCGCCTTCCTCGGCGTCGGCGCCTACGTCGCCGCCCTGGTCTCCGGCTCGCCCAACTCGCCGTTCGGCGTGCACCTCCCCTTCTGGGCCGCACTCCTCATCGGCGCCGCCGCCTCCATGGTCTTCGGTGTCCTCATCGGCGCTCCCACCCTGCGCCTGCGCGGCGACTACCTCGCCATCGTGACGCTCGGCTTCGGTGAGATCTTCCGTATCACCATGCTCAACCTCGACGGCACCTCCGGTCCCGACGTCACCAACGGCCCCAACGGCATCGCCGGCGTCCCGAACATCAACCTCTTCGGGTTCGACTTCGGCGCGGAACACACCTTCGCCGGATTCACCATCGGCCGGTTCGCCAACTACTTCCTGCTGATGCTGCTGATCACCCTCGTGGTGATCCTGGTCTTCCGCCGCAGCGCGGAATCCCGCATCGGCCGCGCCTGGGTCGCCATCCGCGAGGACGAGACCGCCGCCGAGGCCATGGGCATCAACGGCTTCCGCGTCAAGCTCATCGCCTTCGCCCTCGGCGCCACACTCGCCGGCCTCGCCGGCGCCGTACAGGCACACGTCAACTACACGGTCACCCCCGACCAGTACGTGTTCGCCAACGCCGTGCCCCCGAACTCGGCCTTCCTGCTCGCCGCGGTCGTCCTCGGCGGCATGGGGACCATCTCCGGACCGCTCGTCGGCGGAGCGCTGCTCTTCCTGCTCCCCAACAAGCTCCAGTCCCTGGGCGAGTACCAGCTCCTCGCCTTCGGCATCGCGCTCATCGTCCTGATGCGCCTGCGCCCCGAGGGCCTCATCCCCAACCGGCGCAACCAGCTCGAGCTGCACCCGTCGGACGACGCACCCACAGTCCTCGGCAAGGCAGGGGCCTGACCCATGACGACCAGCACCACCGCCACCACGGCGGAGACCGTTCTCGACGCCCGTGGCGTCACCATGCGGTTCGGCGGCCTCACCGCCGTCAAGAGCGTCGACCTCACCGTCAGGAGCGGGGAGATCGTCGGCCTCATCGGACCCAACGGCGCGGGCAAGACCACGTTCTTCAACTGCCTCACCGGCCTCTACATCCCCACCGAGGGTGAAGTCCGGTACAAGGGCACGGTCCTGCCCCCCAAGTCCTTCAAGGTCACCGCGGCCGGCATCGCCCGCACGTTCCAGAACATCCGTCTCTTCAGCAATATGACGGTCCTGGAGAACGTGCTCGTCGGCCGCCACACCCGGACCAAGGAAGGACTCTGGTCCGCCCTCCTGCGGCTGCCCGGCTTCCACAAGGAGGAGGAAGCCAGCCGCAAGAAGGCCATGGAGCTGCTCGAGTTCATCGGCCTCGCCCACAAGGCCGAGCACCTCGCGCGCAACCTCCCCTACGGCGAGCAGCGCAAGCTCGAGATCGCCCGCGCCCTCGCGAGCGACCCGGGCCTGATCCTGCTCGACGAGCCCACCGCCGGTATGAACCCTCAGGAGACCCGGACCACCGAAGAGCTCATCTTCGCCATCCGGGACAAGGGCATCGCCGTTCTCGTCATCGAGCACGACATGCGCTTCATCTTCAACCTCTGCGACCGGGTGGCCTGCCTCGTCCAGGGCGAGAAGCTCATCGAGGGCACCGCGACCGAGGTCCAGAGCGACGAGCGCGTCGTCGCCGCGTATCTCGGCGAGCCCTTCGAAGGCGCCCCCGGCGCCGAGGAGGCCGCCGAGGTCGAAGCCGCCGAGGCCGAGGCCGCGGAGGCCGTCCTCGCCGACGCCGAGGACACCGCCGGGGACGCCGAGGACTCCGGTGATTCCGGGGACGCCGAGGCGGACAGCACCACGAGCACCACCGGCACGGACGGAGAAGCCAAGTGACCGCACTCCTCGAGGTCGAGGACCTCCGCGTCGCCTACGGCAAGATCGAAGCCGTCAAGGGCATCTCGTTCAGCGTCGAGGCCGGGCAGATCGTCACCCTCATCGGCACCAACGGCGCGGGCAAGACCACCACGCTGCGGACCCTCTCGGGACTGATCAAACCGCGCGGCGGCCAGATCAAGTTCAACGGCAAGTCCCTCAAGAAGACCGCCGCACACGAGATCGTCTCGCTCGGGCTCGCCCACTCACCCGAGGGCCGGCACATCTTCCCGCGCATGACGATCGAGGACAACCTCCTCCTCGGTGCCTTCCTCCGCAAGGACAAGGACGGCATCCAGAAGGACGTCCAGCGCGCCTACGACCTCTTCCCCATCCTGGGCGAGCGCCGTAAGCAGGCCGCGGGCACCCTGTCCGGCGGCGAGCAGCAGATGCTCGCCATGGGCCGGGCGCTGATGTCCCAGCCCAAGCTGCTCATGCTCGACGAGCCCTCCATGGGTCTCTCCCCGATCATGATGCAGAAGATCATGGCGACCATCGCCGAGCTCAAGGCCCAGGGCACGACCATCCTGCTGGTCGAGCAGAACGCCCAGGCCGCGCTGTCCCTGGCCGACCAGGGTCACGTCATGGAGATCGGCAAGGTCGTCCTGTCGGGCCCCGGCCGCGATCTGCTGGTCAACGAGGACGTCCGCAAGGCGTACCTCGGCGAGGACTGAGCAGTACGGATACGACTCAGGCCCGCGCCCCGGATCCGGGGTGCGGGCCTGAGTCGTACCTACGCGAGCGGCTACTGCCCCTTCGCGGCCTTCTTCTCCTCGGCGTCCTCGATGACCGCCTCGGCCACCTGCTGCATCGACAGCCGCCGGTCCATCGACGTCTTCTGGATCCACCGGAAGGCGGCGGGCTCCGTCAGGCCGTACTGCGTCTGGAGGATGCTCTTCGCCCGGTCCACGAGCTTGCGCGTCTCCAGCCGCTGGGAGAGGTCCGCGACCTCCTTCTCCAGCGCCTTCAGCTCCGCGAACCGCGAGACCGCCATCTCGATGGCCGGGACGACGTCGCTCTTGCTGAACGGCTTCACGAGGTACGCCATCGCGCCGGCGTCGCGGGCCCGCTCCACCAGGTCCCGCTGCGAGAACGCGGTGAGCATCAGGACCGGGGCGATCGACTCCTCGGCGATCTTCTCGGCGGCGGAGATCCCGTCGAGGACCGGCATCTTCACATCGAGGATCACGAGGTCCGGGCGGTGCTCCCGGGCCAGCTCGACGGCCCTCTGTCCGTCACCGGCCTCGCCGACGACCGTGTAGCCCTCTTCCTCGAGCATCTCTTTGAGGTCGAGGCGGATGAGCGCCTCGTCCTCGGCGATGACGACACGGGTCGTCAGCGGCGGGACGTGCGACGTGTCGTTCGCGTCGTCGGCGGCGGGCTGGGGCGACTCGGGCTCGGGGGCGGTCACGGTACTCCTTGGTACGGGGCGGGGTACTGCTCCCCCGAGCCTACCTACTGGGCCTGCGCAACGCGCACACGGTATGCTGCACGCGGTCATCTCGCCGGGTTGGCGCAACTGGCTGACGCGGAGGTCTCAAACACCTCTGTCCGAAAGGACGTGTGGGTTCGAATCCCATACCCGGCACCATCGAAACGAAGCGGATGTTCACACTCTGGTGAACATCCGCTTCTCGCTGTGTACGGCGGCCCGAGCCGAAGGGGCGCGCGGGCGTCGAAAGGGAGACCGCGCACAGGCCCCGAGGAACGAGGGGCCGAGCACGATCGACCGTCGACGTCTGCTGAAGCGCCCCGGAGGCGAGCCGAGCCCGAAGGTCGCGCTCACGCTCCGGGTCGGGCGTGGAGCAACTGGTTGACGTCACGCGTGGAGCAGCTGGTTGACGTCACGCGTGGAGCAGCTGGTTGAAGAACGAGCGGTAGCGCTGGAGCGCCACGCGCAGCTCCTCGGTCTGGATGTCCTCGCCGCGGCTCCACTGGGCCTCGAGGTCCTCCTTGTGGTCGGCGAAGGTCGCCGCGAGGGACTGGATCACTTCGGCGACCAGGGCGTCGGCGGTCCGCACGGCGTCCCTGGGGTCGTCGACGAAGGTGCCCTGGATCTGCTGCCAGCGGTCGCGGTAGCCCTCCGCGTCATCGGGCGGGATCAGGGGCTGCCCGTCGTCCTCAGGGGCCGGCTCCTCAGCCGCTGTCGTCGCCTCGGTCCGCTCGTCCTGCCCGGAACCGGGCACCGGCGCGGCCTCGCCCGGGTAGGCGGGCGCGGCATCCTCGCGGGCGGTGTCCTCGGGAGAGGCGGTCTCGTCGGGGTAGGCGGTGTCGTCCCGTCGGGTCTCCCCGCCGGGGTGCGCGAGATCCTCGGTCGTGAGGCCGCGCTCGGGTGCGTCGTGGGTGCTTTCGGGGTTGCGCATGTCAACTCACCTCGCTCGACGCGCGATCAGGCCGCGTCGTGCCGTGGTTGTCGATCGGGTCGGTCGTCGGTGCCGCTGAGCAGCTCCTGGAAGAGCGCGCGGTAGTGCACCATCGCTCCGCGCAGTTCTTCGGTGGTCGCCCTGCCGTCCTGGTTGCGGACGTTGACCTCGTGGGCGGCGCGGTAGTGCTCCAGGGTGCGTCCGTGTTCCACGGAGAGGTCCCTGAGCATCTGGTCGTAGCCCTCCGTGGGATAGCCGCGGTCCCTCATGAGCTGGGTGACGAGACGGTCGGCGTCGTCGACGCTGCGTCCCGGCTGGTCCACGAAGTGTTCCTCCGCGCCCTTCCACTCCTCGGCGTACCGGTCGCGGGCTCCTGGGGGCAGTTCCCTGATGTCGAGCTTCCGATGCCGCTGCTCCCGGGAGCGCAGATCGCGTTCGGCGGCATGCCGGCTGTCCTCGGCCTCCATGGTCCGGTCGTATTCGGGTCCGAACCGCTCTTTGAGGTGGCGTCTGCGCATGGCGAGCCAGAGCCCCAGCGCGATCAGGATCAGGAGGACCGCGATGGGGACGATGATGGCGATGAGTGTTTCTGTGGACATCCGGACCTCCACGTGCGTCCGTTGTCGGCGGGCCCTGTCGTACGGGACTCCTGTACTCGCCGACTGCCCAGGAAGAGTGCGAGCAAACTTGACGCCCGCTCGCCGCCTCCCCGTCGCCCTGCTCGCTGCCTGCCCGTCGCCTACAGGGGGCTGTCGTCCTCGCCGATGCGGTGCACGCGCACCAGGTTCGTCGAGCCGGCCACTCCCGGCGGGGAGCCGGCCGTGATCACCACGGTGTCGCCCTTGGCGCAGCGGCCGATCTTCAGGAGCATCTCGTCGACCTGGGCGACCATCGCGTCCGTGGACTCGACGTGCGGGCCGAGGAAGGTCTCCACTCCCCAGGTGAGGGTGAGCTGGGAGCGGGTGGCCGGGTCCGGGGTGAAGGCCAGGAGCGGGATCGGGGAGCGGTAGCGGGAGAGGCGGCGGACGGTGTCGCCGGACTGGGTGAAGGCGACCAGGAACTTCGCCCCGAGGAAGTCGCCCATCTCGGCGGCGGCGCGGGCGACCGCGCCGCCCTGGGTGCGGGGCTTGCTGCGGTCGGTCAGCGGCGGGAGGCCCTTGGCGAGGATGTCCTCCTCGGCGGCCTCGACGATGCGGGCCATCGTCGTGACCGTCTCGACGGGGTACTTGCCGACGCTGGTCTCGCCGGAGAGCATCACGGCGTCGGTGCCGTCGATGACGGCGTTGGCGACGTCGGACGCCTCAGCGCGCGTGGGGCGGGAGTTGTCGATCATCGAGTCGAGCATCTGGGTGGCGACGATGACCGGCTTGGCGTTGCGCTTGGCGAGCTTGACGGCGCGCTTCTGGACGATCGGGACCTGTTCCAGGGGCATTTCGACGCCGAGGTCGCCGCGCGCGACCATGATGCCGTCGAAGGCGGCGACGATGTCGTCGATGTTGTCGACGGCCTGGGGCTTCTCGATCTTCGCGATGACGGGGAGGCGGCGGCCTTCCTCGTCCATGACGCGGTGGACGTCCTCGATGTCGCGTCCGGTGCGGACGAAGGAGAGGGCGATGACGTCGGCGCCGGTCCTGATCGCCCAGCGGAGGTCCTCGATGTCCTTCTCGGAGAGCGCGGGGACGGAGACCGCGACGCCGGGGAGGTTGAGGCCCTTGTGATCGGAGATGACACCGCCCTCAACAACGGTGGTGTGGACACGGGGTCCGTCGACGGCGGTGACTTCGAGGGCGACACGACCGTCGTCGACGAGGATGCGCTCGCCGGTGGTGACATCGGCCGCGAGGCCCTGGTAGGTGGTGCCGCAGATATGGCGGTCGCCCTCGACGGCGTCGACGGTGATGGTGAACTCATCGCCGCGTTCAAGGAGTACGGGGCCTTCGCGGAAGCGTCCGAGGCGGATCTTCGGGCCTTGAAGGTCGGCGAGTACGCCGACGCTGCGGCCGGCCTCCTCGGAGGCTTTGCGAACGTGCCGGTAACGCTCCTCGTGCTCGGCGTAGGTGCCGTGGCTGAGGTTGAGGCGGGCGACGTCCATTCCGGCTTCGACCAGTGCCTTGATCTGGTCGTATGAATCGGTGGCGGGCCCAAGTGTGCAGACGATCTTTGCTCGGCGCATGGTTTCGAGCCTATGGCTTACCGACGGGTAGAGAATTGGCTGCGCGTGACTACTCAACAACCTTTGCGTGAAGGGTTATTGACAAGTGTTGAATTGTGCAGGGGCGCGCTCTGATGAGCAATTCACAGCTGTGGCGGGGTCATCGTGAAGCGGGCGTTGACCTGGGCGTAGACCGTCTGGCGCTGCGGTTCGAGGTCGAGTGCGGGGGCGGCCTCGGCGGCGGCACCGAAAGCGACGGCACGCAGGCCGCCCGGTGCCTGCGACGCGGCGTACGGAACGGGCGCCTCGGCCCCCAGGTCCGCGAGCTCGACGAGGGCGGCGAGTCGGGCGCCGAGGGCTTCGGCGTATTCACGGGCGCGCTGGACGGCTTCGCGGACCGCCTGGCGACGGGCCTCGCCGTGGGCCGGGGAGTCGGGGCGCAGGGACCACCAGGGGCCGTCGACGCGGGTGAGTTCGAGGTCGGCGAGGCGGGTCGTGAGTTCACCGAGGGCGGTGAAGTCGCCGAGCACCGCTGTGACGTGGACACGACCGTGGTAGGCGCGGACGCGCTCACCACGGCCGTGCCGGGTCAGCTCCGGGCTGATGGAGAACGCCCCGGTCTCCAGTTTCTCGACCGCCTCGCCGTACGACTTGATGAGGCTCAGCACCTCGCTGTTGCGGCGTGTGAGGTCCTCCAGCGCGTCGCGCCGGTCCGTGCCGCGGGCGCTCACGGTCACCCCGATGCGGGCGATCTCGGGGTCGAACTCCAGCAGGGCCTCCCCGCGCACGGCGACGCGCGGGGTCTCGGGGGTTCCGTAGGGCGTCGCGTACGGAGCGGCGTCGCTGGTCATGGGGGCTCCCTCGGCCGGTGTCCTGGCAGAGTACAGCTCCGCGGACAGGCCCTGGAGCTCCAGCGTGGCGAGGTCGACGGCGTCGGCCATCGCCCTGACGCCCGCGTCGTTCAGGTGCAGGCCGTCGCCGCAGTCGAAGTCGGCGCGGATCCGTGAGGGGTCGGCCGGGTCCTCGACCGCCGCGGCCACGTCGATCAGCGCGTCGTAGGGGCTGTGCGCGCGCAGCCAGGCGTTGACCCGCAGACTGACGGCCTGGCCGGCCTCGGAGGAGTAGCCGTCGATGACACAGCCCGCGTACGGGCCGATGGTGGTGCCGATGACGGTCGGCCCGGAGTCCTTGATACGGCGGGCGAGGCTCTGGAAGCCGTCGATGAGATCCTCGGCGGAGGCGGGGGCCGCGGGCTCGGGATGGCTTACGAAGCCGGGCATGCCGAGGTCGTTGAGGCCGAAGGTGACCAGGACGTGGGTCACTCCGGGGACCGTGAAGACGTCCCGCTCGACGCGGTCGAGCGCCCGCACGCCGATCTCGTCGGTGAGCAGCCGGTTTCCGGAGAGGCCCTGGTTGACGACCCAGCCCCGCTCCAGGCGCTCGTTGAGCTGGTGGGGGAAGCGGGCGTTGGCGCCGAGGGAGGTGCCGGCGCCCTCGAACCAGGAGTCGCCGAAGGCGACCGCGACGGCCGTGCCCGCCGGGGCGAGGACGTCGGCGCCGCTCAGGTAGTAGCGGGACTCGGACTCCTCGATGTCCTCGCGGCCTTCGAAGTCCTTGTCGGACGTGGCGTTGCCCGGCACGGTCCAGGAGGTCTCGGAGGCGATGCCGGAGAAGGTGGCGAGGCCGGTCTCGTGCGGCAGGTACAGGCTGAGCACGAGGTCGTCACCGGCCCGTACGTCGCGCTCGACGGGGTCGCTGACGACCTCCTCGCCCACCGGGACGGTCAGTTAGGCCGCGCCGCCGAAGAGCAGGGGCGCGTCGGTGGAGGGGCCGATTCCGTTGCCCGCGGTGCGGGCGGCGAGCCGGGCCTCACCGATGACGAGCGGCTGGGTGCCGTAGCGGTTGCTGAGCAGGATCCGTACCGCCGAGCCCCCGCCGTCGAGGTGGACGACCTGGCGGAGGGTCTGTCCGGCGAAGGCCCGGGACGTGAAGACCTGCATGGTTTCGTGCGGGTCGACGGTCGCGGAGCGGAAGCCCGCCACCCGGGTGTGCGTCGTCGTCATGACCGTGCCGGCGCGGCGATGATCACGAGTGTTTCCTACTGCACGAGAGGGGTGAAGGCCTCCCCCGCCTGGCCGGGCAGCCGCGCCGCCTCCCGGCGCTCGAGTCCGAAGGTGGTGAAGGCGGTTCGCTGGGGCAGCGGGTAGGGCTCCTTGCCGGTGAGCGAGTTGAGGATGCTCGCGCTGCGCCAGGCGGCGAGGCCGAGGTCGGGGGCGCCGACGCCGTGGGTGTGCCGTTCCGCGTTCTGTACGTAGACCGAACCGGTGACGGAGGGGTCGAGGACGAGCCGGAACTGGTCGTCGATGCGCGGGCGCTCGGAGGAGTCGCGGCGCATGTACGGGTCGAGGCCGGCGAGGATGCGGTTGAGGGGGCGCTCGCGGTAGCCCGTGGCGAGGACGACGGCGTCCGTGGTGAGGCGGGAGCGGGTGCCCTGCTGGACGTGTTCGAGGTGGAGCTCGACCTTGGTGGTGGCGACGCGGCCGGCGGTACGGACGTGGACCCCGGGGGTGAGGACGGCGTCGGGCCAGCCGCCGTCGAGGGTGCGGCGGTAGAGCTCGTCGTGGATGGCGGCGATGGTGTCGGCGTCGATGCCCTTGTGGAGCTGCCATTGGCGCGGGACGAGTCCGTCGCGTACGGACTCGGGCAGGGCGTGGAAGTAGTGGGTGTAGTCGGGGGTGAAGTGTTCGAGGCCGAGCTTCGAGTACTCCATGGGGGCGAAGGCCTCGGTGCGGGCGAGCCAGTGGATCTTCTCGGCCCCGGCGGGGCGGGCGCGCAGGAGGTCGAGGAAGATCTCGGCGCCGGACTGGCCGGAGCCGATGACGGTGATGTGCTCGGCGGCCAGCAGCTGGTCGCGGTGACTGAGGTAGTCCGCGGAGTGGAGGACCGGGACGGCGGGGGCCTCGGCGAGGGGCCGCAGCGGTTCGGGGACGAAGGGCTCGGTGCCCACGCCGAGGGCGATGTGGCGGGTGTAGGCCCGGCCGAGCGATTCGGCCTGGCCTTCGGTGTCGAGCTGGGTGAAGTCGACTTCGAACAGGGCGCGTTCGGGGTTCCAGCGGACGGCGTCGACCTGGTGGCCGAAGTGGAGTCCGGGCACGTGGTCGCTCACCCAGCGGCAGTAGGCGTCGTATTCGGCGCGCTGGATGTGGAAGCGCTCGGCGAAGTAGAAGGGGAAGAGCCGCTCGCGGCTCTTGAGGTAGTTGAGGAACGTCCAGGGGCTCGCGGGGGCGGCGAGGGTGACCAGATCGGCGAGGAAGGGGACTTGGAGGGTGGAGCCTTCGATGAGCAGGCCGGGGTGCCAGTGGAAGGTGGGGCGCTGTTCGTAGAAGGTGGCGGCGAGGCCGCCGGGGACGCCGTGGGCGAGCGCGGCGAGGGAGAGGTTGAACGGCCCGATGCCGATACCCACCAGGTCGTGGGGCTGGTCGAGGTCGCGGGCGCCTGGGGCGGGGGTGCCTGGGGCGGAGGTGCCGGTCATCGGGGGGTGCTGCCTTCCACGAGTGCGATGAGGGTGTCGAGGTCGCCGGGGGTGGCGTGGGGGTTGAGCAGGGTCGCCTTGAGCCAGAGGCGGTCCGCCGCGCGGGCGCGGCCGAGGACGGCGCTGCCCTGGTGGAGGAGGGTGCGGCGGATTCCGGCGACGGTGTCGTCGCTCGCGCCGCGCGGGCGGAAGAGGACGGTGGAGAGGGTGGGCCGTTCGAAGAGCTCCAGCGCCGGGTGCTTCTCGACGATGTCGGCGAAGTCGCGGGCGGCGGCGATGGTGCCGTCGACGAGGCCGGCGAGGCCGCTGCGGCCCAGCGCCCGGAAGGTGACGGCGATCTTGAGGATGTCGGGGCGCCGGGTGGTGCGCAGGGACCGGCCGAGGAGGTCGGGGAGTCCGGCTTCGGTGTCGTCGTCGGCGTTCAGGTAGTCGGCGGTGTGGGCGAGGGGGGCGAGCAGTGCGGCGTCCGGGACGGCGAGGAGACCTGCGGCGACCGGCTGCCAGCCGAGCTTGTGCAGGTCGAGGGTGACGGACTGGGCACGGTCGAGGCCGCCCAGCAGCTGCCGGTGGCGGGTACTGAAGAGGAGCGGTCCGCCGTAGGCAGCGTCGATGTGGAGTGCGGCCCCGTGCCGGTCGCAGAGGTCGGCGATGGCGGGCAGGGGGTCGATGCGGCCGGTGTCGGTGGTGCCGGCGGTGGCGGTGACCAGCACGGGCCCGCTCAGGCCGGCGAGGGTGGCGTCGAGGGCCGCGAGGTCGGTGACGCCGTCGGGGGCGGGGACGGTGACGGGCTCGGGGAGGCCGAGGAGCCAGGCGGCGCGGCGGACTGAGTGGTGGGTGTGGGCGCCGCAGACGGCTTGGACGGGGGCGCCGTGGCGTTCGTGTGCGCGTTCCCGGGCTCGCTCCCGGGCTCGCTCCCGGGCGAGGAGCAGGGCGAGCTGGTTCGCCTCGGTGCCGCCGGTGGTGACGAGGGCGTCGGGCCTCGGGCCGTCCGGGTACACCTCGGTGGCCAGTGCGCGGGTGACCTCGGCTTCGAGAGCCGAGGCGGCGGGGGCCTGGTCCCAGGAGTCCAGAGAGGGGTTGAGCGCGGACGCGGCGAGGTCGGCTGCCACGGCGAGGGCGAGCGGCGGGGTGTGCAGATGGGCGGCGCACCGGGGGTCGGCGGGGTCGGCGGCGCCGTGCGCGAGGGTGCGTACGAGCGTACGCAGGGCTTCGTCGGCGCCGCTGCCGTGCTCGGGGACGACCGGGGTGACGGCGTCCCGCACGGCCGCGGCCACCGCCTCGGGGCCGCCTGCCGGGAGCGGCCCGCCCCGCGCCCTGGCTCCTTCGCCGAGCGCGTCGAGTACGGCGCCGAGCAGGGGCCGCAGCGCGTCGGGTCCTGTGGTGCCTCCTGCGAGGGGCGGGATGCTCATGGGACGGGTCCTTCGGGAGCGCGGGTTTCCCGCCAGGGTGGACGGGGTTGTGGTGCGGGTGCCCGCAGAGCTCAACGATCTCGACCCGAAAGTGGTACTGCCCCGTGGTGAGCGGCAGATGGCTGCCCACTGCCTGGTATGGGCGGGGGGTGCGCCTGCGGCGGGCTTCTTTCCCCTACCCGCCCCTTCCCACAACTGGGGCTCCGTCCCAGCCCTGGTTTTGCGGGGGCTCTGCCCCCGCACCCCCCGCGCCTCAAACTCCCCCTACGCCCTGGCGGGCGTGGGGACCCCCAGCGAGGCTGGCGAATCCAGCCCGTCCGAGGTCCCCCCCACGCCCCAGGGAGTAGGTAGAGGGAGGGGCGGGAGAAAGCCCGCCCCTCCCCCACTCGGCCCCGCCGCCTGCCTGCTCAGCTGTCCCGTACGGCCAGCGCCCTGCGCAGGTCGTCGAGTTGGTCGATGAGCTTGCGGCGCAGCGCCGGGATCATGTCGCCGTCGCGGAGCCGGTCCTCGCCGAGGCGGAGGGCTTCGGCGTCGATGGCGTACGCCGGGAAGGCGTAGCGGCCCGCTGCCTCGGCGATGGCGGGGCCGCGGCGGGCGGCGGTGGCGATGGCCGCAGGGTAGAAGGCCGGGACGTACTCGCGTACGAGGTCGGCCTGTTCGGGCTGCCAGAAGCCCTGGGCGGTAGCGCTGAACAGGTAGTTGGACAGGTGGTCGGAGTCGAAGAGCCGGGACCAGGCGGCGGCCTTCGCCTCGGGGGTGGGCAGGGCGGCGCGGCAGCGGGCGGCGCCTTCCTGGCCGGTGGCGCTGGGGTCGCGGTCGAGTTCGGCGGTGATCTCGGTCTCGTCGGTGGCGCCGAGGACGGCGAGCCTGGCGAGGATACGCCAGCGCAGTTCGGGGTCGAGGCCGGGTCCGCCGGGAATGCTTCCGGAGTCGAACCAGTCCCGGATCGTGTCGGGCTGGGTGGCGACGTCGATGAAGTGGCGTACGGCGGCGAGCCGCAGTCCGGGGTTGTGGCCGTCCTCGGTGCGGCGGATCAGGTCGCGGGTGAGGGCATGGAGGGTGGCGAGGGCCGCGGGCCGGTCCTCGGGGGTGACGTAGCGGTCAGCGATGTGGGGGCCGGCGAAGGCGAGGACACCCTGCACGATGGCGAGGTCGCTCTCCTCCGGGAGGTGGGCGCGGGCGGTTTGGAGGTAGGTGTCGGGTTCGAGGTGGCCGTCGCGGACCATGTCGCGCAGACAGTTCCACAGGACGGCGCGGGTGAGGGGGTCGGGGACGGCGGCGAGGCTGCGCAGGGCGGATTCCTCGGAGCCCTTGTCGAGGCGGATCTTGGCGTAGCTGAGATCGCCGTCGTTGAGGACGACGAGGGCGGGGCGGCGGCCGGGCCTCGCGGCGGGCGGCTCCGTCTGGGGTACGTCGACCTCGAACCGCTCGCGCAGGACGAGGCTCCGGCCGTCTATCAGGTCGCGGTCGTAGGCGCCGACGGCGATGCGGTGGGGGCGGCTGCCGGCGCGGTCCACGGTGAGCTGCCAGGAGCCGTCGGCCTCGGCGATCGCGGGGGTGAGGGTGTCGACTCCGGTGGTGCGCAGCCAGTGCCCGGCCCACGCGTGCACGTCGCGGTCGGTGCTCTCGGCGAGGGAGTCGATGAAGTCGGCGAGGGTGGCGTTGCCGAAGCGGTGGCGGGTGAAGTGGAGGTTGATTCCGGCGAGGAAGTCCTTCTCGCCGAGCCAGGTGACGAGCTGGCGGAGAGCGGAGGCGCCCTTGGCGTAGGAGATGCCGTCGAAGTTGAGCATCGCGGACGCGGTGTCGGGAACGGCGTCCGGGTCGGGGGCGACGGGGTGGGTGGAGGGACGCTGATCGGCGTCGTAGCCCCAGGCCTTGCGGGAGATGCCGAAGCCGGTCCAGGTGTCGGTGAAGCGCGTCGCCTCGACGAGGGTCTGGTAGCCCATGTACTCGGCGAAGGACTCGTTCAGCCAGATGTCGTCCCACCAGCGCAGCGTGACCAGGTCGCCGAACCACATGTGGGCCATCTCGTGCGCGATGGTGACGGCCCGGCTCTGCCGCTCGGTGTCGGTGACGGCGGAGCGGAAGACGTACTCGTCGCGGAAGGTGACCAGGCCCGGGTTCTCCATCGCACCGGCGTTGAATTCGGGGACGAAGGCCTGGTCGTACGAGTCGAAGGGATACGGCTCCTCGAATTTCTCGTGGTAGCGGTCGTAGCAGGCGCGGGTGATGCCGAGGAGCTCCTCGGCGTCGGCGTCGAGGTGGGGAGCGAGGGAGCGGCGACAGTGGATACCGAAGGGGAGTCCCGCGTGCTCGGTGCGTACGGAGTGCCACGGTCCGGCGGCGACGGCGGCGAGGTAGGTGGAGATACGAGGGGTGGGGGCCGCGGTCCAGCGGCCGTCGCCGTGGTGGGTGGTGATGCCGTTGGCGAGGACGGTCCAGCCGTCGGGGGCGGTGACGGCGAGCTCGAAGACGGCCTTGAGGTCGGGCTGGTCGAAGGCCGCGAAGACACGCTGCACGTCGTCCATGAAGAGCTGGGTGTAGACGTACGTCTCACCGTCGGTGGGGTCGGTGAAGCGGTGCATGCCCTCGCCGGTGCGGGAGTAGCGCATGGCGGCGTCGATACGGAGCTCGTGCTCGCCCGCCGTGAGCCCCTTCAGCGGCAGCCGGTTCCCGGCGAGCGTCTCGGGGTCGATGTGCTGTCCGTCGAGGGTGACGGAGCGCAGGGTGGCGGGCTTGAGCTCGAGAAAGGTGTCCGCGTCCGTGCGGGCAGTGAACCGGATCACGGTTCGGGAGTCGAAGGTCTCCTCGCCGGTGGTGAGGTCCAGGTCGATCGTGTACCGCTGGACGTCGAGGAGCTGGGCTCGGATCTGCGCTTCGTCGCGCGTGAGTACGGACATGGAGGTCATGCTGCCGGATGGGTGTGCCCGCGCACACGGGACTTTCATTGCGCTGAGAGCGCACAGAGAAACTGCAGGCCCGGGCACGGGTCAGGGGTTGATCAGCGGGGACCGCCGGAGCCGGGGTCAGCTGCCGTCGTCGGAGCTGCGACTGTCGGAGCCGCCCGCGATCGTCTCGTGGTGGCGGATGACCTCCGCGATGATGAACGTCAGCAGCTTCTCGGCGAACGCCGGGTCCAGGTTCGCGCTCTCCGCGAGCTGGCGCAGCCGAGTGATCTGGCGGGACTCGCGGGCCGGGTCGGCGGGTGGGAGGTGGTGGGCGGCCTTGAGGTGGCCGACCTGCTGGGTGCATTTGAAGCGTTCCGCGAGCATATGGACGACGGCGGCGTCGATGTTGTCGATGCTCTCGCGCAGCCGGGTCAGCTCGGCCTGTACGGACTCGTCGATGTCGCTGGTGGTCATGGTGAGGGAGCTTACGTCGGCCGGGGCGTGATGGTCGGCGGGTGCTCAGGATCCGGAACGCGGTTGCTCCAGCCCCCGGGCACTGCGCGGCCCTGCTGCTCGCGGAAGCGGATCGGCGCGGTGCCGACGCGGCGGGTGAAGAGGCGGGAGAAGTAGGCGGGGTCGTCGTAACCGACGCGGCGGGCGACGGCCGCGACGGGGAGGTCGGTGGCGGCCAGGAGTTCCTTGGCGCGGCCGAGGCGGATTCCGAGGAGGTAGTCCTTGGGGCTGCACCCGGCGCCGCGCCGGACGGCGGTGCGCAGCTCGGCGGGGGTCATGCCGTGCCGGGCGGCGTGTTCGGCGACGGTCAGCGGCTGGAAGGCGTCGCGGGCGAGGGCGGTCAGGACGGGGTCGCCGTCGGGGCTCAGGTCGGCGCGGGCGCGGCGCAGGGCGACGAGGAGTTCATGGACGGCGGCGCCGGTCTCGACCTCCAGGAGGGGGTTGCCGCGGCGGGCGGCGCGGGCGATCCGGCCGACGGCGGCGCGGGCGGGGGCGGCGTCGGAGAGGGGGACGACGGGGCGGTCCGGTTCGATGTAGCCGAGTTCGGTGTACGTGGCCGTGGCCGGGCCGGTGAAGTCGACGAAGCTCTCGTCCCAGCCGGTGGCCGGGTCGGGGGCGTAGTGGTGCGGGACGCCGGGGGCGAGCCAGATGACGGCGGGCGCGGTCACGGTGGTGCGGCGCCCGTCGGCGGCGCGGTACCAGCCGCCGCCCGCGCTGATCAGCACCGCGACATGGTGGTCGAGGGTGCGGGGCCCGACGGTGGGCAGGACGCCGTGCTGGAGGCCGACGCCGAGGCAGACCAGACCCAGGCGGTGGTGGACCGGGCTGGGCGTGAAGTAGCGCATCCAGGTGTGGTACGCCATCCGTCCTCCCGACCGAGTGTCCGAGTGTCCGAGTGTCCGAGTGTCCGAGTCCCAGCAGATGTCCGAGTCCAAGCAGGGGCGATCTTTGTCCATGGACCCGGGCCACGGAAGAGGGCGAGGGTGGTGGCCGTGGCGGAATTCACTGTGGGTGACGAGCATTTCCTGCTGGACGGGCGGCCCGTGCGGCTGCTCTCCGGTGCGCTGCACTACTTCCGGGTGCACGAGGCGCAGTGGGGGCACCGGCTGGCGATGCTGCGGGCGATGGGCCTGAACTGCGTGGAGACGTACGTCCCGTGGAATCTGCACGAGCCGGAGCCGGGCCGCTACAGCGATGTCGGCGCGCTCGGGCGGTTTCTCGACGCGGCGGATGCCGCCGGGATGTGGGCGATCGTGCGGCCGGGTCCGTACATCTGCGCCGAGTGGGAGAACGGCGGGCTGCCGCACTGGCTGACGGGGGCGCTCGGGCGACGGGTGCGGACGGCCGACGCGGAGTATCTGGGGCAGGTGGAGCGCTGGTTCGGCCGGCTGTTGCCGCAGGTCGTGGCGCGGCAGATCGACCGGGGTGGTCCGGTGGTCCTGGTACAGGTCGAGAACGAGTACGGGAGTTACGGGACGGACCAGGCGTACCTCGGCTTCCTCGCCGGTCTCCTGCGGGCGTCGGGCGTCGCGGTGCCGCTGGTCACCTCGGACGGGCCCGAGGATCACATGCTCTCCGGCGGTTCGGTCCCGGGCGTCCTGACGACGGTGAACTTCGGATCGGGCGCGCGGGAGGCGTTCGGCGTACTTCGGCGGCACCGTCCCGGTGGTCCGCTGATGTGCATGGAGTTCTGGTGCGGCTGGTTCGACCACTGGGGTACGGAGCACGTCGTACGGGATCCCGCGGACGCCGCGGACGCGCTGCGGGAGATCCTGGAGTGCGGGGCGTCCGTCAATCTGTACATGGCGCACGGCGGCTCGAACTTCGGCGGGTGGGCGGGGGCTAACCGCACCGGCGATCTCCATCAGGGCGAGCTGCGCGGGACGGTGACGTCGTACGACTACGACGCGCCGATCGACGAGGGCGGGCGGCCGACGGAGAAGTTCTGGCGGTTCCGCGAGGTGCTGGCGGCGTACGCGCAGGGCCCGCTGCCGGAGGTGCCGGACGCCCCTGAGCGGCTGCGCGGGCCGGTGCGGGCGCGCGCGGAGGCGTGGGCGCCGCTCGCCGACGTCATGGGGGTCCTCGGGGACGAGGAGGTGGCCTCCCCGGTGCCGCCGACGTTCGAGGAGCTCGGGGTGGACCGGGGGCTGGTGCGCTACCGGGTGGCGCTGCCGGGGCCGCGGCGGCCGTATCCGCTGATCGTCGACGGACTGCGGGACCTGGCGGCGCTCTACGTGGACGGCGAGCGGACCGAGCCGGGCGCGGCGGTGGCGGGGCCGGCGGCGGTGGAGCTGTGGGTGGAGTCCCTGGGGCGGGTCAATTACGGGCCGCGGCTGGCGGAGACGAAGGGGATCACCGGCGGCGTACGGCACGAGCGGCAGTATCTGCACGGGTTCCGGGCGCGGGGGCTGCGGCTGGACGCGTTCGCTGACGCGACGGCAGTGGCAGGGATCCCCTTCGGGGCGGTGGCCGGTGGCGGGGAGCCGGGGCTGTACCGGGCCGTGCTCGACGTGGCGTCCCCGGTGACCGCCGTGCCACCCGTACCGCCCGGTGACGCCCGCCTCGAACTGCCGGGCTGGACGCGGGGGTTCGTGTGGGTGAACGGGTTCTGCCTGGGGCGGTACTGGGCCGTCGGCCCGCAGGAGTCGCTGTTCGTGCCCGGTCCGGTGCTGCGCGCGGGCGCGAACGAGGTGTGGGTGCTGGAGCTGGAGCGGGGCGGGGAGGACGTACGCCTGGCGTGACCTCCCCGCCCCCTCACGTGCCGTTCACGTGCCGTGGCGCGTGCTGCGGCGGCGGCTGCTACAGCGTCGCGGCCGCGTTCTTGATCGCGGTGGCGAAGGTGGACACCTCGGTGTAGACACCCGGGTAACCGGCCCTGGCACAGCCGTAGCCCCAGCTCACGATGCCGACCTGGACCCACGCGCCCGCGTTGTCCTTGCGGAACATCGGGCCGCCGGAGTCACCCTGGCAGGTGTCGACGCCGCCCTGGTTGAAGCCGGCGCAGATCTCCTCGTTCGCCACGAGCTCGGGGTACGACGACTTGCAGGAGGCGTCGGAGACGAACGGGACCTTGGCCTTCCGCAAGTAGCGCTGCTGCGCCCCGCCCTCGCGGGTCGCGCCCCAGCCGGCGACGTCGAAGGTGCCGTTGTTGTACGCCGTCGTGTCGGCGATCTTCAGCGTCGGCAGGTTGATCGGCTGGGCGAGCTTGATCAGCGCCCAGTCCTTGCCGGTGCCGTTGTAGCCGGGGGCCTGGAGGACCTTGGTGGACTTGACCTTGATGGCGCTGGAGCTCTGGAGGTCCACGACTCCGGCGGTGGCGGTGATGCTGGTGTTGTTGCCGGAGCCGTTCACACAGTGCGCGGCGGTGAGGACGATCTGCTGGGTGTAGAGCGCGCCGCCACAGCCCATGGAGAGCCGGACCATGAAGGGGAACTCACCCTGGGCGGCGCGGGTTCCGCCGACGACGGGCGGCGGGGCGGCGGTGGCGGAGGTGGGCTGCAGGCTGATCGCGGCGAACACGACGGCACCGGCGGCGGCGCATCTCTTGAGGGCACGTACCAACGTGTTGTTCAAGGTCTGCCTTCTTTCGTGGGGGGTTGCTCGTGTACGCGCGGACGGGCCACGTCTCCGCGCGGGTGACATGGGCCCGTCAATGCGTGATCCGGATTATGGGGAAGCCGTCACAGGGGCCACAAGAATGTGTTTTCGGCCAGGTACACGTGTTGTTGCGCAGCGCGGCGCGGGAGCCGGGGCCCGTACAGTTGAGAGCGGCCGACCGTCGTTCAGGGGGTACGTGCGTGACGAACGGCAGCGATGTGGTGCACGGCTTCCCGCACCTCGACACCGCGCGGGAGGCCATCACCGCGCTGCACAAACGGCTGTCGTACGACGGCGTGCGGGCGTACGAGAGCAGCGTCGCCCCGGCCGACGTGGCCTTCTGCGACCAGGACGATCTGCATCTGGGGGCGCAGCGGGTGGCCCGTGCGCTGGTGCATCAGCTGAGGCTGCCGGAGGCGCGGATGATCGTGAGTTTCCGGGAGATGGAGCACGCCGCGAGTGTGGAACTCACGGCGGGACCCGAGTACTTCATCGAGTTGAACGACCGCTTCCGCACGCACCGCCGGGACATCGGGGCGGCTCTCGCGCACGAGATCACCCATGTGCTGCTGCACCGGCTGGGGCTCTCGTTCCCCGGCACGCGCGACAACGAGATCCTGACGGACACGGTGACGACGTATCTCGGGGCGGGCTGGCTGCTGCTCGACGCGTTCCGCGAGGATGCGGTTTCCAGCCAGAAACTGGGCTACTTGACCCCGGAGGAGTTCGGGTACGTCCTCGCGAAAAGGGCGCTGGTCTTCGGCGAGGACCCCTCCGTGTGGTTCACCAGCCCGCAGGGCTACACGGCGTACACGAAGGGCCGGGCACAGGCGCTGCGCGACGGACAGCAGCCGCCGCTCGTGGCGGCCGGCTGGAACGGGCGCCGCCGCTACGCGAAGGACCGGCGCTACGCGCAGGACCACCCGGGTGCGGGGCGTCCCGGGCCCGGGGCCGGCCCCGGGCCCGGCTCGCCGTACGCGTTCGAGGGCGCGCCGGGCGGCGGGCTGCGGGTGTCGTTCCCCTGTCCTACGTGTCACCAGCGCATCCGGGTGCCGGTCCGGGGGCGGGTACGGGCACGATGCGCGCTGTGCCGGACGATTCTCGAATGCGATACGTGACCAGGTTTCCGTAAGGTCGGGAACATGACGATTGAGGACCTGAGCGGAGAGCTCTTCTCGGCGGTGTACGAGGGTGACGACGCCGTCGTACGAGCCCTGCGGGCGGGCGCTCCGGCCGAGACGGCCGACGAGGACGGGACGACCGCGCTGTATCTGGCCGCGTCGCACGACCGGCCGGGCACCGTGCGGCTGCTCCTGGCGGCGGGCGCGGACCCGAACCGCGGGAGCGGCGAGCAGGGGGACGAGCTGCCGCTCTGCGGGGCCGCGGTGTGGGGGTACACCGGGGTGCTGCGCGCCCTGCTCGAGGCCGGGGCCCGGCCGGATCTGCGCGAGCACGACGACGGGCCGACGGCGCTGGTGTGGGCCTGCCGAGGGGGCCGGTACGCGGCGGTGGAGGAACTGCTGGAGGCGGGCGCGGACCCGGACCTGCCGGGGCCCGGCGGGGAGCCGCCGCTGGTGACGGCGGCCCGGCGCGGGTCCCCCTCGTGCGTACGGGCCCTGCTGCGGTACGGCGCCCGGGCGAGGACGGAGGCGCTCGCGGAGGCGCGGCGGTGGATCGGGCGCGATGTGGAGCGCGAACTGCGGGAGGGCTTGCGCGCGTCCAGCGGCGACGGCGACGGTGACCGCGACGCGTACGAGGTGGTGGCCCGGCGCGTCGAGGAGGACGGCGGCGTGACCGTGATCGTGGAGGAGTTCCACGAGAACCATGTCTCAGGCAACGAGCAGCAGACCGGGCACGCGGCGATCGCGACCCTGCTGGAGGTGGAGCTGGACATCCGGACCCCCTTCGACGAGCTCGCGGGGCGCGCACTGCGCTGCGGGGACCCGGAGCAGGACGACTGGCAGGAGGCCGTCGCGGCGCTGTGGCAGCGCGCGGACGAGGAGACCCTCCGCGCGGCCCTCGCCCTCTGCGGCCACGCCGACCCCCTGCACCAGATCTTCGCGGCGGACGTCCTCGCGGGCCTGGGCCCCGCGGCCCCGCACGATGGTGGTGGCGCCGGCCCGGGGAACCTCCCGTCCGCGGCACCCGTCGAAGACCGGCCGGAACCGGGCCCCCCGCCCGCCACGGCCGACGACCACGGCGCGCGACCCACCGGACTGGCACCCGACGACCACGGCGCGCTGCCCACCGGCCCGGCACCCGACGAGCGAGCCGCCGCAACCGGGCCGTCGGGCCACGAGCCCGGCACGGCAACCGACGGCGCGAACACGGGCGGCGCCCCCGCCGAGCGGCCGTCGGGCCGCGCGGCCGGGGTGAAAGGCCCGGCCGCAGCCGGACCCGCTCCCGGCACCGGAGCCGAAGGCCCGGCCAGGACGCAAAGCCCGGCTGAGGCGGACAGCCCGGCCGGAGAGGAAAGCCCCGCCGCAGCCGGAGGCAGCCCCGGCACCGCAGCCGAAGGCCCGACCGAGGCGGAACGCCCGGCCCGTGCCGAAGGCCCGGCCGCCGGCGAGGGAGCCGTTGTGCCGGGCGCGCCCGGGGTGGAGGGGCCCGCCGGGATGCGGGGCGTGTGGGGGCTGGTCGGTGGGGAGTCGCCGAGCGTCGGCGGAAGCCGGGGCGTGGGGCAGGCCGCGGCGCGTGAGGGTGCGGTCGTGGCGGACACGGCCACGCGGGCGGGGCTGTCGGCGAGGGCCGTGCCGGCGTTGCGCGAGCTGGCGCGGGAAGCCGTCCATCCGGAGGTGGTCCGGGCCGCCGTGCTGGGGCTCGGGCAGCAGGCCGATCCCGCCGCGCTGCCCGAGATCCTGCGGCACGCCGCGCACCCGGACCCCGGGGTGCGACACGCGGTGGCGCAGGCGCTCGGCGGGCTGGTGCCTGGCGGGCACACCGAGGCGATCCGGGTGCTGATCGAGCTCAGCCGGGACAGCGAGGAGCCGGTGCGGGACTGGGCGACGACGGCGCTCGCCGGGGTCGACGCGGACACCCCGGAGATCCGGCAGGCGCTGGCCGCCCGGCTCGACGACACGGACGAGGACATCGACGCGGAGGCGGCCCGCGGGCTGGCGATGCGTCAGGATCCGCGGGCCGTCGAGGTGCTGGCCCGGCTGCTCGCGGACGCGCGTCCGGAGGGCTACGCGTACGACACCGCCCGGCAGGCGCTCGAGTACATCGAGGACGAGCGCGTCAGGCGTCGGCTGGAGGCGACTGCTCCGCGATCGCGTTGACCGCCGCCCAGCTGAACGCCATCGCGGGGCCGATCGTCGCGCCCGGTCCCGGGTACGTCCCGCCCATCACGGCCGCGGAGCAGTTCCCGGAGGCGTACAGGCCCTCGATGACGCTGCCGTCCTCCCGCAGCACCCGGGCGTCGGCGTCCGTGACCAGGCCGCCCTTGGTGCCGATGTCGCCGGGGTGGACGGGGATCGCGTAGAACGGGCCCTTGTCCAGCGGCGCCAGGTTGGGGTTCGGCAGCGTCGGGTCGCCGTAGTAGCGGTCGTAGACGCTGTCGCCCCGGCCGAAGTCCTCGTCCTTGCCCTTCGCGGCGAAGCCGTTGAAGCGGCGTACGGCGGCGGCGAGTCCGGGCGCGGCGATGTCCCGGGCCAGCTCGTCGACGGTCGAGGCCCGCCGTACGAAACCGCTCTCCAGCCAGCGCCCCGGGAACGGCTGCCCCGGGAACAGCCCCGCGAAGATGTACCGCGCCTTCGAGCGGGCGTCCAGGATCAGCCAGGACGGTACGGTCGTCGCCTCCGGGCGGTCGCAGGCGTACATCCGGTCCACGAACTCGTGGTACGGCGCGGCCTCGTTGGCGTACCGCTCCCCCGCCTCGTTCACGATCATCATGCCCGGAATGCCCCGGTCGGCGACCAGGAAGAACGGCTTCTCCCCCGGCGGGCACACCGACGGCGCGCCCCACACCTTGTCCAGCAGGTCGGTCGCCGCGCCGAGCTCCTCGCCGAACCGCAGCGCGTCACCGGTCTGTCCCTCGGAGGCGTGGGTCCACTCGGTGGACGTCGGCGCGGGCAGATACTTCTCGCGCAGCGTCTGGTCGTGCGAGAAGCCGCCGGAGGCGAGGACCACCCCGCCCCGGGCGCCTACGGTGATCTCCTCTCCGCCGCGGGTGACGCGTACGCCGGTCACCCGGCCGTCCTCCGTGACCAGGCCCGTCAGCGGCGCGGACAGCCACAGCTCGCCGCCCAGCTTCTCCAGCGACAGCCGCGACCGGGCGATCAGCGCCTCGCCGAGGGAGAGCAGTTGCCTGCCCGTCGCCAGGGCCTTCACCGCGCGCAGGCCGACGCGCATCGAGACCTTCTTGCCCGCCCAGGTGCGGCTGACCATGTTGAGGAAGCGGAAGTCGTACGAGGTCATGGTGAGCCCGTACGTCGGCAGTCCGGCCCGGCGCATCGTCGCCCGCAGCGGCCCGAGCCGCTTGAAGTCCACGATGCACGGTTCGATCGAACGGCCCTGCGCCATGCCGCCGAGCCGCTCCGGGAAGTAGTCCGAGTAGCCCGGCGTGTACATGAAACGGACCTCGGTGCGGTCGTGGAACTCCCGCACCATGCGCGGACCGTGCCGGAGGTACGCGTCCTTGCGGGCGTCCGGCACACGGTCGCCGACGGTCGCGTCGAGATAGGCACGGGCCTTCTCGTACGTGTCGCCGAGGCCGGCCGCGTCGAGGTGGAAGTTGCCGGGTACCCAGATCGCGCCGCCGGACAGGGCGGTGGAGCCGCCGTAGCGGTCGGTCTTCTCCACGACCAGGGCGGACAGTCCGCGCAGCCGGGCGGTGATCGCGGCGGCCATACCGGCGGCGCCGGACCCGACCACCACCACGTCAAAGGTGTGATCCATCTGGTCCATCAGAAGACTCCGGTGGCGTAGTCGCTGCGGAAGTAGAGGAGAGGCAGTCCGTCGTCGCGCGAGGCCAGTTCAAGCACCCGTGCGGTGATCACGAAGTGGTCACCCGCCTCGTGCACCGCGTGCAGAGCGCAGTCGACGGTGGCCAGGGCGCCCTTGATCCGGACGGCCCCGTGCGGCGACAGCTCCCAGTCGACGTCGGCGAACTTTCCCGGCCCCTTGCGGCCCAGCGCCGCGCACACCCCGCGCTGCTCCTCCGCCAGGACCGACACCCCGAAGCGCCCGCTCGACCGGACCTTCGGCCAGCTGGTCGACGACTTCCCGACGCAGAGCATGACGAGGGGCGGGTCGAGGGACAGCGAGGCGAAGGACTGGCAGACCAGCCCCGCCGGCTCGCCGTCCTCGTCGAGCCCGGCGACGACGGTGATGCCGCTCGGGAAGCGGCCGACGACGTCCCGGAAGTCGGTGGCCTCGATCAGCCGTTCCACTGGTGGCCCCAGAGGCTGTCGGAGGTGATCTCCTTGGTGACCCAGGTGGCCGGGTCGACGACGAGTCCGTCCCAGCCGTACTCGACCTGGAAGCCGCCGGGCGCCTGGGCGTAGAAGGACACCATGTGGTCGTTGGAGTGCCGGCCGAGGGTGGAGGCGATGGGGATGCCCGCCGTGTTCATACGGTCCAGGCAGTAGCCGACGTCGTCGAGGGTCTCCAGCTCGACCATGAAGTGGACGATGCCGGGCGGCAGGGCGCCCGGGTACAGCCCGACGCTGTGGTGGCGGGCGTTGGGGCTGAGGAAGTGCATCCAGTAGAAGTCCGCGCCGGGCTTGCCGGTGGGTACGGCGACGGGCGGCAGCTTCATCGAGTCGCGCAGCTGGAAGCCGAGGAGCCGCTCGTAGAAGGCGAGCGTCTCGTCCAGCTCGGGTGCGGGAAGGACGACATGTCCGAGGCCGAGGTCGCCCGTGACGAAGCGGTTTCCGTACGGGGTGCCGAGCGGGGTGTGGTCCTGGGACTGGCCCCAGTAGATCTCGACGGGGTTGCCGCTGGGGTCCTCGCAGTGGATGAGGTCCCGCACGCGGCGGTCGGCGAGCGTGGCGGCGTCGGCGGGCTTGACGGCGACACCGGCCGCCTCCAGGGCGGCGGCGGTCTCGGCGAGGGCGGTGGCGTTCGCGACCTCGAAACCGGCGGCGAGCAGCCGGTCGCTGTCGCCCGCCACGAACTGGAAGCGGTGGGCGCGGTCGTCGATACGGACGTTCAGCTGCTGGTCCGTGGAGCCGGCCGCCTCGACCATGCCGAGGATGTCGAGGACGTACGTACGCCACTCGTCGAGCTTGGTGGTCTCTATGCGCAGGTAGCCGAGTGCGCGGATGTCCATGCTCATGTGCGGTCCTTGAGTCGGTCGGTCGGTCAGTTCTGGAAGAAGTCGGCGGCGAGACGGTTGAATTCGTCGAACGCCTCGGTCTGCGCCCAGTGGCCGCAGTGCGGGAAGACGTGCAGCCGGGCGTCGGGGATGGCCTTGAGCGCGAGCAGCGCGCCGTCGAGGGGGTTGACCCGGTCCTCCCGGCCCCAGGTGAGCAGGGTGGGGTGGGTGATGCGGTGGGCCTCGCGCCACAGCATGGTGTCCTGCTGCCAGGCCGGGTTGGCGAAGGAGGCGCCCATGCGGGCGTTGCCGAGGCGGGCTTCGGGGTCCATGGCCTGGGCGTAGCGCTCCTCGACCAGTTCGTCGGTGACGATGGCCGGGTCGTAGGCGAGGGTGGTGAGGAAGTCGCGCATGTGCTCGCGCGTCGGCTCGGCGGCCAGCGAGAACGCGAAGAGGCGCTTGATGCCCTCGGTGGGGTCGGGCGAGAAGAGGTTGACGGAGATTCCGCCGGGGCCCATGAGCAGCAGCTTGTCGACCTTGTCCGGGTGGTCGAGCGACATCCGGACGGCCGCGCCGCCGCCGAGCGAGTTGCCCACGAAGTGGGCCTTGTCGATGGCGAGTTCGTCCATCAGGGCGGCGACGGCGTCGGCGCTGAAGGAGAAGTAGTCCTTGTCGGGCGCGGGCTTGTCGGACTTGCCGAAGCAGGGCTGGTCGACGAGCAGGGTGCGGAACCGCTCGGCGAAGAAGGGCAGGTTGCGGCCGAAGTTGGACCAGGCGGAGGCGCCGGGGCCGCCGCCGTGCAGCAGGATGAGGACGGGTTCCGCGGCGGCAGCCGCTGATGTCGCGGTGGCGGGGCCCGCCTCGTGGAAGTGGAGGGTGAGGCCGCCGGCCTTGGCGGTGCGCGAGGTGTTCTCGTAGGTGTGCATCACAGCATCGTGTCCTGGATGTCGAGGCCGAGTGCGCGCTGGCCGTACAGCACGAGGGCCCGCTCGGGGTCGTTGGCGGCGTGACCGCGGCCGGTGTGGACGTCGCGCCAGGCGCGCTGGACGGGGTTCGGGCCCGTGCGCATCGCGCTTCCGCCGGCGTTCTCCATGAGCAGGTCGACCGCGGCGACGCAGCGTTCGGTGGCGAGCACCTGGTCGCGGCGGGCGCGGGCGCGCAGCAGCATGGGCAGTTCCTCGCCGCGCGAGGCGAGGGCGTACAGCTCACCGATGTTGCGCTGGAGCTGGAGCCAGGCGGCGTCGATGTCGCTGGCGGCGCGGGCGATCCGGACCTGGGCGAAGGGATCCTCGGCGACCTGCTGGCCGAAGGTGACCCGGAACCGCTTGCGGGTGGCCTCGACGTACGCGTCGAAGGCGCCCTCGGCGATGCCGACGATGGGGGTGGAGATGGTGGTGGTGAAGACGGAGGCGTACGGGAGCCGGTAGAGGGGCTCGGGGTTGACCTGCTGGCCGGGGGTGTTCAGGGCGGTGACGGGGCCGAAGCTGAGGGCCCGGTGCTCGGGGACGAAGACGTCCTCGCAGACGATGTCGTTCGAGCCGGAGCCGCGCAGGCCGACGGTGTCCCAGACGTCGTCGATGCGGTAGTCGGCGCGGGGGACGAGGAAGGTCCGCATGTCGACGGGGCGGCCTTCGGCGTCCGTGACGAGCCCGCCGAGCAGGGCCCAGTCGGCGTGGTCGCAGCCGGAGGAGAAATGCCAGCTTCCGCTGATCGTGAAGCCGCCGTCGACGGGGGTGACCTTGCCGGTCGGGGCGTACGAGGAACAGATCCGGGCGGTCGGATCGGCGCCCCAGACCTCGTCCTGGGCCTGGGCGTCGTACAGGGCGACGTGCCAGGGGTGTACGCCGACGACGGAGGCGACCCAGCCGGTGGAGCCACAGGCCTTGGCGATCTCCTTGACTGCGGCGTAGAAGACCGCCGGGTCGGCGGCGAACCCGCCGTACGCGTGGGGCTGCAGAAGCCGGAAGAAACCGGTCTCCTCGAGCTCCTTGATGGACGTCTCGGGCACCTTGCGGGCGCTCTCGGCCTCTGCCGCGCGCTCACGGATCGCGGGCACGAGGGCCCGGACGGCTTCGAGGACGGCTCCGGTGGCGTCGCTCATGCGTGTCACCTCTCGGATT
Organism: Streptomyces sp. NPDC000410; assembly: GCF_040300305.1. Lineage (NCBI taxonomy): Bacteria > Bacillati > Actinomycetota > Actinomycetes > Kitasatosporales > Streptomycetaceae > Streptomyces > Streptomyces sp. NPDC000410. The sequence goes on along the minus strand of NZ_JBEPDM010000007.1, from coordinate 159,691 downwards.
GCGGGGTGGGGGTGGGGCGGTTGCGAGTGCGGTGACCGTACGCCGTGGTGTTCCGGAGCGAAATACGGGGTTCCCGCTGAGCGGGATTCGGGGGCGGGGCGGGACGGGGGGGCGGGCCGGCGGGGCAGGGGCGCCTGCGGCGGGCTCAGGCGCGCCGCGCACCGCCGCCGGGCGGAGGCCGGGCGGGGGCAGGGCCGGCCGGCGTGGTCACGTACGAGGTGACACCCCCTCAGCTATGCCTAACCGAAATACCTCCCCCCAGCGTCTTCCCTCCGGGCCCGGCCCCATGGCAGGGTCTGCGCAACGTCACGGAAACACGCCGCAAGGACGCTGCGTGCGCTGTCCACCTGGGGAGACATCCATGACCGCTGAGCTCGTCGGCGCACCCGCGGCACCCGTCGGCGCCCAGACGCCGCCCTCCCTCCTGGAGAAGGCCGCGAGGGTTCTCGGCGCCTTCGACGGCGCGGAGCCCCGGCTCTCCCTCACCGAGGTCGTACGCCGGTCCGGGATCCCCCGCTCATCCGCCCACCGCATCCTCGACCAGCTGGTCCAGCTGCGCTGGCTGGACCGCGAGGGCCGGGACTACCGGATGGGCATGCGGATCCTGGAGCTGGGCGCGCTCGCCGCGCACCACAACCGGCTGCGCCGCGCCGCGCTCCCCCAGCTGCACGCGCTGCACGAGTCCACCGGTCATCTGGTCCACCTCTACGCGCTCGACGGCGCCGAGGTCGTCTGCCTGGAGCGGATCGGCGGCTCGGAGGACTCGACGGTCCCGTCCCGGGTGGGCGGCAGGATGCCCGCGTACTGCACGGCGGCGGGCAAGGCGATCCTCGCCTTCAGCGACCCGGCCGCGGTGGAGCAGGTCATCGCCTACGGGCTGCGCCCGCGCACCCCGCGCACGCTCGTGCGGCCCGTCGCGTTCCGGTCGGAACTCGCCGCGGCGCGGGACAGCGGGGTCGCCTTCGACCGCGAGGAGAGTTTCCGGGGCGTGGCGTGCGTCGCGGCGCCGCTGCGCGGCGCGGGACGGGCGATCGCCGCGATCTCCCTCTCCGGCAAGGGCACGCACCGCGAGCTGGACCGGCTCGCGGTGGCCGTGCGGGCATCGGCACGCACGGTGTGGAGTCAGTTGTACGGGCCCGGCCGCGCGGGGCGCTCGGCGCCGCCGGCCGGGTGCGAGCCCGGCGTGTCCGCCCAGGCCATGGACAACATGATGGGCTGGCTGCGCACCAGCGAGTGGATGTAGGACGTCCGCCCCGTCTCGGCCGAGCCCGTCCGGGCCCTGTCGAGACTGACCGAGCCCGCCCGGGACGAGTCCGTGTCCGAACGAGCCCGCCCGGGACGAGTCCGTGCCGAACGAGCTCGTCCCCGGACGAGTCCGTGCCGCCGGCCGCGAGGGGGAAGGGCCGGCGGCACGGCGCGCGTCAGCAGCCGTGGTCGACCAGGTCGAAGGACCGGTAGTGGTCGGCGGTGTAGTAGTCCTCCTCCGCCTCCCGGCCGGTGACGATGCGGCGGGCACCCCGATTCGAGGAGCCGGGCGTCTTCACCGTGTACTCGTGGTAGTAGCCGGTCGAGTGGTCCGGAAGGATTCCTTCGCGGTTCTGGAAGACCGTCCCGTCCTGCGGATACGGGAACGGGCCGCCGTTGTCGATGAGTTCGAGGGTGTCGTGGGCCTGGGCGGGCAGGTCGGAGTAGCAGATGTCACCGACCGCTGTGGGGGCGGCGGTCGCTTCGGCTGCCACGGGTCCGCCGATGAGGAGGGCGGAGACGAGGGCGGCGGCGCCGCCGAGCAGGGTGATACGTGGGGGGATTCGCATAAGTCCATCCTGACGCGCGTAGACCTTGTCAGGTCAATGTCAATCTTGTGGTGTTCTCGTGCAATTCACCTGCACCGTCGGGGCGTCACGTGCCGGACGCGTGAACGCCGCCGAACGGCAACCGGATTCAGTCGTAGGTGACCTCCACCCGCTCGGTGAGGGGCAGCGCCTGACACGCCAGCACATAGCCCTCGGCGAGGTCCTCCTCGTCCAGCACCTCGTTGCGGAGCATCTTCACCTCGCCCGTCACCACCCGGCAGCAGCAGGCGCTGCACGCGCCCTCCCGACAGGAGTACGGCGCGTCGACACCCGCCGCGAGCAGGGCGTCCAGCAGCGGGGTGTCGGGCCCCCAGGGCACCTGACGGGTCCGCCCGTCGAGCCGGACCTCGGCCGTACGGGAGCCCTCGGCCACCGCCTCCGCCCCCGCGGGGGCCTCGAACACATCGGCGGCGAGTGAGAAGTACCGCTCGCGGTGGACCGACCGTACGCCCACCGCGCGCAGCGCCCGCTCCGCCGCGTCCATCAGCGGCGCGGGCCCGCACAGATACGCCGTCCGGTCCGCGTAGGGCGCGAGGGCCGACGTGAGCAGCTCGGCGGTGGGCAGCCCCTGGAGCGTCTCCAGCCAGTGGACCAGGGCCAGCCGGCCCGGGTACCGCTCGGCGAGCCCCCACAGTTCGTCGCGGAAGATGACGGCGTCCTGGTCCCGGTTGGCGTAGAGCAGCGCCACCCGCCCCCGGCCCGCCGCCAGGACCGACTTGGCGATGGAGATCACGGGGGTGATCCCGCTGCCGCCCGCGACCAGCAGCACATCGGCGTCCAGGTCGTCCGGGGTGAAGGTGCCGGCCGGCGGCAGCACCTCCAGCTCGTCGCCGGCCGTCACTTCGTCGCAGACCCAGCCGGAGCCGCGTCCGCCGGCCACCTTCTTGACCGTGATCCTCAGGGGCTCCCCGGTGTGCGGGGAGCTGGCCAGCGAGTAGCAGCGGGCCTGGCCGCCCGGTATCCGCAGGGTCAGGAACTGTCCCGGGCGATAGGCGAAGTCTCCGCCGCCGCTCGCGTCCAGGACCAGGGAGACGGCGTCCGCCGTCTCCCGTACGACCTCGGTCACACGGACCTTACGAGGCATCGGCCACCTCCAGCAGGCCCGCCGCGACGGCGACGTCGATGCTGTCCCGCAGCGCCTCGCAGGACCGTACGCGCGCACTGAGCTCCCCGGCGGCGACCCGCGCGCCGATCCGCGGACAGACCGCGGCCGCGTCCTCGGTCCACTGCACCTGGACGTGCGCGGGGCTGAACTTCTCGCACAGGACCTGGTTTCCGCAGGTCCCGCACTCCACGGGCCGCATCTCAGGAGCCCTGCTCGCGGGCCGCGAGGTTGGCGGCGACCTCGGCGCGCCAGGCCTCGTTGGCGCGGGCGGTGTCGATCTCGAACTCGAAGCGCCGCACCATCTCGTCCTTGACGTCGGCGGCGTCCACGTAGAACTGCTCGTACCAGCGCCGCAGCTGGTAGACCGGGCCGTCCTCCTCCGTGAGCAGCGGGTTGTCGATCCGGGTCTTGTTCTTCCAGATCTCCACGTCCTGCTCGAAGCCGACGGCGAGCCCCTCGGAGGTGAGCCGGGCGGCCTCGGCGGCCTGCTCGTCCGTCATGCCGGGGAGCTTCTTGACGATCGCCCCGTACATGAGCATGAAGCTGTTCTCGTCGATCGGGTAGTGACAGTTGATCAGGACGGACTCCATCTCCACCCCGCCGCCGACGTCCGACCACAGCTTGTCGATCATGTAGGACGGGCCGAAGTAGGAGGCGTCGGAGCGCAGCCCGCCGCCCGTGGACAGCGTGCCGAGGTCCACGTCGCCGCGCGGTGTGGACTCCATGTACTGGGTGGCGACGTGCCCGTCGAAGACGTTCTTGAAGTAGTTCGGGAACGCGTAGTGGACGTAGTAGAAGTGCGCCATGTCGACCACGTTGTCGACGATCTCGCGGCAGTTGGAGTTCTCCACGCGCAGGCTGTTCCAGGACCAGTCGGACCACTCCGCGCTGCCGACGCCCTCGATCTCGGGGATCGTGACCTCGGGCGGCGGCGGATTGCCCTCGGGGTCGTTCCAGACGTACAGCTGCTTGTTGCGCTCCAGGGCGGTCCAGGCGCGGGTCCTGGCGCGCGGCGGCACGCGGCGGGCGTACGGGATGCCGGCGCAGCGGCCGCTCCCCGCCCAGCGCCAGTCGTGGAACGGGCAGGCGACGGCGTCGCCCTTGATGGTGCCGTGGGCGAGATTGCCGCCCATGTGGGGGCAGTAGGCGTTGAGGATGTGCAGCTGTCCGTCGTCCTGGCCCTCGAAGACCACGAGCTTGGTGCCGAACGCCTCGATCTCGTGCGGGCGACCGTCCCTGAAGGTCTCGGCGAGGCCGAGGCAGTGCCAGCCCCGGGCGAACCGGGCGGGCGGCGCGGCGGCCTCGATCACCCGGACTGCGGTTGCGCCGGGCGCGGCGGTGTTTTCGGCGTGTTCGGCATTTTCGGCCATGGTGTCCCTTGTCCCCTTCCACAGCGTCGTGGTGGCGCGGTCCGGACAGTCTGCGCAGCGGCGTGAGGGGCAACAACGGACCGCTCCCGCTGAGTGGGAGAACCGCGGGGGAACCCGGAGGAACGCCGACGAGCACCGATGACCGCCGGGGAAACGCGAAGGCGACCGTGGCCTTTCGGCCACGGTCGCCTCGACGCGCACGGTCAGGGACGGCGCTGCCCCCTGCCCTGGATCGGATCCACGACCTCGTCCGCGCGTCCCCAGGAGAAGCTGAGGCCCGATCCGCCGTGCCCGTACCCGTGCGCGATGTTGAAGCCGCGCTCGCGCTCCAGGCAGACGTTCTCCACCCGGTACGCCCGCAGGCTCGTGGGGCCCTTCGCGACGGCGTACGCCTGCGCCACGGGCCGGTCGAGCTTCATACGGGGTACGCGGGCGAGAGTCCACGGACGGCTTCGTGGGAGCGTGCAAAGACAGGTTCCTGGTCCTGTCGTCAGGACGTCGCGCCCTCGGCCGCCAGCTCCATGGCGATGTCGATGAGCTGGTCCTCCTGACCCCCGACGAGGCGGCGCTCACCGGCCCTGAGCAGGATCTGCGCGCCGGAGACGCCGTACCGCTCCGCCTGCCGGTAGGCGTGCTTGAGGAAGCTGGAGTAGACCCCGGCGTGGCCCATCATCAGGGCGAGCCGGTCGAGCAGGCACTCGTCGTCCATGACGGGCCTGACCACGTCCTCCGCCGCGTCGATGATCTTCAGTACGTCGATGCCGGTGCGGATGCCCATCTTCTGGCAGACCGCGGCGAACGCCTCGACGGGCGTGTTCCCCGCGCCGGCGCCCAGGCGGCGGGTCGATCCGTCGATCTGGAGGGCCCCGGCCCGTACGGCGGCGACCGAGTTGCCGACGCCCAGCCCCAGGTTCTCGTGTCCGTGGAAGCCCACCTGCGCGTCCTCGCCCAGCTCGGCGACCAGGGCCTGGACCCGGTCCGTGACGTCGTCCATGACCATGGCGCCGGCCGAGTCGACGACGTACACGCACTGGCAGCCGGCGTCGGCCATGATCCGCGCCTGGGCGGCGAGGTTCTCGGGCGGGGTGGAGTGGGCCATCATCAGGAAGCCGACGGTCTCCAGCCCCATCTCGCGGGCCAGCCCGAAGTGCTGGACGGAGATGTCGGCCTCGGTGCAGTGGGTGGCGATGCGGCAGACGCTCGCGCCGTTTCCGTGGGCGGCGCGGATGTCGTCCTTGACGCCGAGTCCGGGCAGCATCAGGAAGGCGATCCTCGCGCTGCGGGCCGTGTCGACGGCGATCTTGATGAGCTCCTGCTCGGGCGTCTTCGAGAAGCCGTAGTTGAAGGAGGAGCCGCCGAGCCCGTCGCCGTGGGTGACCTCGATGACGGGGACGCCGGCGCCGTCGAGGGCGGCGACGACGCTCCGCACGTCCTCGCCCGTGAACTGGTGCCGCTTGGCGTGCGAACCGTCACGGAGGGAGGAGTCGGTGACGCGGATGTCGAGGCTGTCGGAATAGGTGTTCATGCCTGCATGCCCTTCGCGAGCTCCTCGCCGACCTTGGTGGCGGCGGCGGTCATGATGTCGAGGTTTCCGGCGTACGGCGGCAGGTAGTCCCCCGCGCCCTCCACCTCCAGGAAGATCGCGACGCGCGCCATGCCCCCGTTCTCGGGCCGCGGGTCGTCGAACTGCGGCTCGGCGCGCAGCCGGTAGCCGGGGACGTACGTCGCCACCGCCTCGGCGATCTCCTTCACCGAGAGGCTGATCGCGTCCCGGTCGGCGTCCTCGGGGATCGCGCAGAAGACGGTGTCGCGCATGATGACGGGTGGCTCGGCGGGGTTGAGGATGATGATCGCCTTGCCGCGCTCGGCGCCGCCGATCTCCTCGATGCCCCGGGAGGTGGTGCGGGTGAACTCGTCGATGTTGGCGCGGGTGCCGGGGCCCGCCGATACGGAGGCGACCGAGGCGACGATCTCCGCGTACGCCACCGGCACGACCCGCGAGACGGCGTACACCATGGGGATGGTGGCCTGGCCGCCGCAGGTGATCATGTTGACGTTCGGCGCGTCGAGATGCGCGGTGAGATTGGCCGGCGGGACGACGGCGGGGCCGATGGCGGCGGGGGTCAGATCGATGGCGCGGATGCCGAGTTCGGCGTAGCGGGGGGCGTTCGCGCGGTGCACGTACGCGCTCGTCGCCTCGAAGACGAGATCGGGCTTCTCGTCCTGCGCCAGCAGCCGGTCCACCCCCTCGTGCCAGGCGTCGAGCCCCAGCTTCCGGGCTCGGGCGAGGCCTTCGCTCTCCGGGTCGACGCCGATCATCCAGCGGGGTTCGATGTGCTCGGAGCGCAGGAGCTTGTACAGGAGGTCGGTACCGATGTTCCCGGACCCGACGATGGCGGCGGTCGCCTGCTTCATATGCGTGACCTCAGCAGAAGGAGAGGGAGACGGAGCCGAGCCCGGAGAACTCGGCGGTGTACGTACGGCCCGCTTCGACGTCGACCGCCCGGGTGCATGACCCGGGCAGGATGAGATGGCCCTTCTTCAGCGGCACGCCGAAGGCTGCGACGGTCCGGGCCAGCCAGGCGACGGACACGGCCGGGTCCCCGAGCACCGCGTCGCTTCGGCCGCGCGCGATGAGCTCGCCGCCGTCAGCGAACAGCCAGGCGTCGATGGCCTTGAGATCCAGCTCGCGGGGATCGCGGCCGTCGCCGATGACGTAACCGGCGGATGAGGCGTTGTCGGCGATCGTGTCCGCGATGGTGATCCGCCAGTCGGCGATCCGGCTGTCGATCAGCTCCAGGGCCGGTACGACACGTTCGGTGGCCGCGAGCACGTCCGCTTCGGTGCACCCGTCGCCCGGCAGGTCGTCCCCGAGCACGAACCCGACCTCGACCTCGACGCGCGGCGCGCAGTAGCGGCCGACCGGGACGGGCCGGTCCTGGTGCAGCTCCATGCCGTCGAGGAGATGGCCGTAGTCGGGCTCGTCGACCCCCATCATCCGCTGCATGACCTCCGACGACAGCCCCACCTTGTGCCCGTTGATCCGGGCCCCCTCATCGAGCCTGCGCCGGATGTTGACGAGCTGGATCTCGTACGCGTCCACGGCCTCGATCCCCGGATACGCCTCCACGAGCGGCGCCACGGGAACCCGCGCGAGCTCGGCCTCGCGCAGGAGGGCCGCGGCCTCCTGTCGTTGGTGTTCCACGAGCATGGGGCTCCTCCTGCGGGTGGGCGGGGTGTCGGATTGTCGGGTGGTCCGGCGAGGCTAGGCCGGGCCCGGCGTCGCCGGGGAGGGCGAGTTCCCGCTCAGCGGGAAAGGAGAGGCCCGCCGGAGCGAGTGCTCCGGCGGGCCTCGGGCGTCCGGGACCGGGACCGGGACCGGGACCAGGACCAGGACCAGGACCGGTGTTCGGTCCGGTCCGGTGTCGGGGCCCAGGTCCGGCTCAGGTCCGGCTCAGGTCCGGCTCAGGTCCGGGTCAGGCCCGGGTCCGGGTCCGGGTCAGGTGACGGTGATGACGGTGTGCATGCCCTGCGCGGCCAGCTTGCCGCCGTCCACCGCGCTGCCGACCCAGGTGACCAGCGCCCAGTCGCCCGGGGTGAGTGGCGCGTGGAGCACGGTGGAGCGGCCGGGCGACAGCGGCGGGGTGCCGACGTTCGCGTACGGGTCGAAGGGCAGGTCGTCCCAGTCCGGCGCGGTGAAGAACTCCTGCACGTCGGCGTCCGTCTTCCCGGGGAACAGCTTGTAGAACACGGCCTCGTTGACCTGCCCGCACATCGCGTTGACGACGCGGACCGGCTCGCCCGCGCGCAGGGTGCGAGGTGCCTCGAAGCGAGGTCCGACGCCGGGGACGCTCTGCGAGACGATCGTCGCCTCCGCGTCCGGCAGCCGGCCGTACGCCGCCCCGGAGACGGTGAGCGTACGGACGCGCTCCTGGCCCGTCGGCAGGTCGTTGTTCTCGAAGTCCCGGTATTCGAGCAGGTGGTACGTGCCAGGACGGAGCACCTGGCTGAACGTCACCGGGCTGCCGGGCAGGGTCACGGCGCCGCCGAGCAGCTCGGCGGCGGCCGTCACCTCACGGTTGCCCTCGACGACCACGGCGGGGTCGTCGGAGAACGCCTTGCGCAGCCCGGCGCGGAACGCGGCGAGCGAGGCGCCCTCACGGAGCCGGACCAGACCGACGTGCCCGGCCGTCGCGTCGGTGGTGGACACCTGGAAGGTGGCGGGGCCCGGACGGGTGCTGCCGGGGACGACCAGGTCGTCGGCCGTGGCGGTCACGGCGACGGCGGGCCGTGCCGTCTGCTCGGACCTGGCGCTCCGCTCGGGAGCGGGGCTCCGCTCAGGCGTCGGGCTCGCGACCGGGGTGGTGAGGAGGGCGGTGAGCAGCGCGGCCATGGCGGAGACGGCGGAGATGGCGGGCATGAGGGGCCTCCAGATTTATTTCGTTCGTACGAACTAAAGACTTGCAGCCAGGCAACACTGATCGCAAGTAGTTTGTTCGCCCGAACGAAATATTTTGCTAGGCTGACGCCATGACCAGGGACGACAGCTCACGACGGGCCGAAGTCATCGCGGCCCTGACCGCCGCGGGCCGGGACTCCAGCGCCGCGGCGGTCGCCTTCCATACGGCGGTCGCGGCCCGGCAGGGCCTCGGCCCCACCGAGACCAAGACGCTCGACCTGCTGCAGCGCCACGGCGCCCTCACCGCCAAGGACCTCGCCGAACGCTCGGGACTCGCCCCGGCGTCGGTCACCGGCCTGGTGGACCGCCTGGAGAAGAAGGGCTACGTCCGCCGGGTGAAGCACCCGACGGACAAGCGCCGGGTGCTGATCGAGTCCCGCCCCGAGAAACTGGCGGAACTGTCCCCGCTCTTCGCCGACTGGGCACGCGAAGTCACCGAACTGTACGAGGAGTTCACGACGGAGGAGCTGGAGGTCGTGCACCGCTTCCTGACGGGCGCGACGTGGCGCCAGCGCGAGGCGGCGAAGCGGCTGCTTCCTTGACCGGGCGGCGGCGCGGTCCGCTCAGGATGAGGGCGACCACCAGGTAGGGGATGGCAAGCAGGGCGAAGGCGGTGCCGTGCGACGCGTGGGCGGAAAGGCCCGAAAGGGCGGCGTAGCTTCCGTAGACCAGGAGCGTGGCCAGGCTGGTGCCGAGGCCGGCGAGCGAGGTGACCGTCGCCCGGCTCGGGCCGGTGATGGACTCCTGGAGGCGGGCGTCCGCCAGCACGTCGGCCAGCTGGAACACGAGGAACCCGGCGCCGACGAGGACGAATCCGGCGGGGCTGCCGGACAGCGCGCCCACCGCGAGCGCGACCGCGGCGGCGGCCACGGCGGCGCCGAGGGCGCGGGGCGCGCGGGCAAGGAGACGTTCACTCGGCCCGACGAGCAGCGAGCCCGCCGTCACCCCGACCCAGACGACCAGGACCAGCAGCGGAACGGTCGAGTCCGCGACGCCCGTGGCGGCGGCCAGCAGCGGTACGTACTCGTCGAGCGCGCCCCAGACCGAGGTCAGCACGACGGACAGGAGCAGTGCGCGCCGGACTTCGCGGCTGCCGCGTACCTCCGCGAGGCCGGCGCGCAGGGTCGCGGCGTAGCCGGAGGCTTCGGACTGCCGTACGTCCGCCCGGTGCTCGGGGAGCATCGCGCCGACGAGCGCGCACAGTACGCACGCGCCGACGCTCGCCGCGCCGAGCAGCCCGTGGCCGCCCAGCGCGAACACGGGGGCCGCCGCGGCGGTGGCCGTGGCCGTGGCGGCCATGCTCACGGCCGCGGCCCGCCCCATGACGCGGGCGTAGCGCGAACTCGCACCGAGCCGGTCGAGTTCGTCGTGCACGAGGGCTTCCATCGCGCCGGAGCGCAGGGATCCGCCGATCCCCCAGAGGACGAAGCCGGCGGCGAACGCGGCGTACGACGGGACGAGCACCCACAGCGCGAACCCGGCCGCCGACAGCAGCGGCCCGACGACCATCATCAGCCGCCGGGACACGACGTCGGCCCAGACCCCCGAGGGGACCTCCAGCAGCAGGCCGGTCAGGGACCAGAGCGCGAACAGGGAGGAGATCTCGGCGGTGTTCAGGCCGTGCGAGGCGAACAGCAGCGCGTAGACCGGGTAGAGGAGGACGAAGTCCTCAAGTGCGACGTAGGCGTAGAGCGTGCGCTCGAGGCGGCGTGCGCCGCTCGGGCATGACGAAGTGGTGAGCATGGATCGGTCCTTCTGTGGAACGGACGGGGCGGCGCCGGGTGCTCACCCCGCGCGGCGGCCCGCGACAGTCCGTTCCGGGACCGGGTGGTGTGGATCAATGTCGTCGTCGGCTCATGCGGACGAGTGTACGGGGGGGTGCGGGTGGGTGGCGCCTGCGGCGGGCTTTGTCCCCTACCCGCCCCTTCCCACAACTGGGGCTCCGCCCCAGCCCCCGTTGCGGGGGCCCTGCCCCCGGACCCCGCTCCTCAATCGCCGGAGGGGCTCCTTTGGAGCCCGTCCGGCGTTTGAGGACACGGCCGGAGGCCGTACGGGGGTCTGGGGGCTTGCCCCCAGTTTTCGGGAAGGGGCGGGGCGGGGAGAGAAGCCCGCCGCTGGCGCCACCCACCCGCACCCACCCCCTCCCCCTACCTCGCCCCGTACACCGGCTGCGCCGGCTCCGCCGTCGCCAAGAGCTTCAGGGCCGCCTCGCCCGCCTCCGACGGGGTCCAGCGGGACGACTTGTCGGCGGTGGGGCCCGGGCGCCAGCCCTCCATGACTGTGATGCGGCCCGCTTCGGCCTCGAAGACGCGGCCGGTGACACCGGCCGACGCCGGTGAGCCGAGCCAGACGACGAGAGGGGAGACGTTCTCGGGGGCCATCGCGTCGAAGGCCCCGGTCCCGGCCGGCGGCGCGGACATCGTCTCGGCGAAGGTCTGTTCGGTCATACGGGTACGCGCGGCGGGCGCGATCGCGTTGGCCCGGACGCCGTAGCGGGCCATCTCCGCGGAGGCGACGAGGGTGAGGCCGACGATGCCCGCCTTCGCCGCCGCGTAGTTGCCCTGGCCGACGGAGCCGAGCAGCCCCGCGCCGGAGGAGGTGTTGACGACGCGGGCGTCCGGCATCCGGCCCGCCTTGGCCTCCGCCCGCCAGTACGCCGCCGCGTGCTTCAGCGGCAGGAAGTGGCCCTTGAGATGCACCCGCATCACCGCGTCCCAGTCGTCCTCGTCCAGGTTGACCAGCATCCGGTCCCGCAGGAACCCGGCGTTGTTGACGAGGGTGTCCAGCCGGCCGAAGGTGTCGAGCGCGGTGGCGATCAGCGACGCCGCGCCCTCCCCCGTCGCGATGTCACCCCCGTGGGCCACCGCCTCGCCCCCCGCCGCGCGGATCTCGTCCACGACGGCCTGCGCCGGGCCCGTCGAGCCTCCGGCCCCGTCGAGCCCCACGCCCAGGTCGTTGACCACGACCTTGGCGCCCTCGGCGGCGAAGGCGAGCGCGTGCGCCCTGCCGAGGCCGCGGCCCGCTCCCGTCACGATCACGACCCGGCCTGCGCAGATCCCGGTTCCAGCAGTCATCTCAGTTCTCCTTGTTGACAGTTGCCGCGTCCAAGAACGCGGGCCGTTCCCCGCCCCCGTGCACCAGCAGCGACGCCCCGCTCACGTACGCCGCCCGCTCCGACGCGAGGAACACGGCGGCCTGCCCGATCTCCTCGGGCTCGGCGAGCCGGCCGAGCGGGACGGTGCGGCCGACGGCCGCGATGCCCTCCTCGTCGCCGTAGTGCAGGTGGGACAGCTCGGTGCGCACCATCCCGAGCACGAGCGTGTTGACGCGTACCTCCGGCGCCCACTCCACGGCCATCGACCGCGCCAGGTTCTCCAGCCCGGCCTTGGCCGCCCCGTACGCGGCCGTCCCCGGCGACGGCCGCGTCGCGCTCACGCTGCCGATCACCACGACCGAGCCGCGCGCCGCGCGCAGATGTTCGTACGCGGCCAGCGACGCGGTCATCGGCGCCACCAGGTTGAGTTCCACCACCCGCGCGTGCCGCTCCGCCCCGCCCTCTCCCAGCAGCCGGTACGGCGTCCCGCCCGCGTTGTTGACCAGGACGTCCAGCCGTCCGTGCCGCTGGGCGACCTCTGTGAAGAAGTCCGCCACGGCCGTCGCGTCCCGCAGGTCGACGGCCGCGAAGCGCGCGGTACGGCCACCGGCCGAAACCGGCGCGTCCGGGGGCCTGCGGGCGCAGACGACGACCTCCGCGCCCGCCGCCAGGAACGCCCGCGCGATCCCGGCGCCGACCCCCCGGGTTCCACCGGTGATGACGGCGACCCTCCCATCCAGCTCCATCGGCTGCTACCTTCCTCACCCAGCAGTACCTAACAAATGTTTGGTGGAAAGGTAGCTGATCCGCTCATGGGTGTCTCCACCTCAAGCCCCGAGAAGGGCATATCCGTCGTCACGGTCGACTTCCCGCCGGTCAACGCCCTGCCCGTGCAGGGCTGGTACGACCTCGCGGACGCCGTCCGCGCCGCCGGCCGCGACCCGGAGGTCCGCTGTGTCGTCCTGACCGCCGCCGGTCGCGGCTTCAACGCGGGCGTGGACATCAAGGAGCTGCAGCGCGACGGCACGGGGACACACCGCGCCCTCATCGGCGCCAATCGCGGCTGTTACGAGGCCTTCGCCGCCGTCTACGAGTGCGAGGTCCCCGTCGTCGCGGCCGTGCACGGCTTCTGCCTGGGCGGCGGGATCGGGCTCGTCGGCAACGCCGACGCGATCGTCGCCTCGGACGACGCCACCTTCGGGCTGCCGGAGCTGGACCGGGGCGCGCTCGGTGCCGCCACCCATCTCGCCCGGCTCGTCCCGCAGCATCTGATGCGCGCGCTGTACTACACCTCGCGCACGGCGACGGCCGCCGAACTGCACGCCCACGGCTCGGTCTGGAAGGTCGTCCCGCGCGACGGGCTCCACGACGCGGCCATGGAGCTGGCGCGGGAGATCGCCGCCAAGGACGGCCATCTCATCCGCCTCGCCAAGGCCGCCATCAACGGCATCGACCCCGTCGACGTACGCCGCAGCTACCGCTTCGAGCAGGGCTTCACCTTCGAGGCCAACCTCAGCGGGACGGCCGACCGGGTACGCGACACCTTCGGCAAGGAGGCCTGACCCATGGCTGACAAGAGCATGAGCCCCGAGGACGTCGTCGCGCGGCTGCGCAGCGGCATGACCATCGGCATCGGCGGCTGGGGCTCGCGCCGCAAGCCCATGGCCCTGGTGAGGGCGCTGCTGCGGTCCGGGATCACCGACCTGACCGTCATCTCGTACGGCGGCCCCGACGTCGGCCTCCTCGCCGCCGCCGGCCGCGTCCGGCGGCTCGTCGCGCCCTTCGCGACCCTCGATTCGATCCCCCTGGAGCCGCACTTCCGGGCGGCCCGCGAGCGTGGCGCCTTCGAGATGACGGAGCTCGACGAGGCCATGTTCATGTGGGGTCTGCACGCCGCCGCCAACCGGCTGCCGTTCCTGCCCGTGCGGGCCGGGCTCGGCTCCGACGTGATGCGGGTCAACCCCGGGCTGCGGACGGTGACCTCGCCGTACGAGGACGGCGAGGAGTTCGTCGCCGTACCGGCTCTGCGCATGGACGCGGCGCTCGTCCACCTGAACCGCGCCGACCGGCTCGGCAACGGCCAGTACCTGGGCCCCGATCCGTACTTCGACGACCTCTTCTGCGAGGCCGCCGACACCGCGTACGTCTCCTGCGAGCAGCTCGTCGAGACGGCGGAGCTGACCAAGGACGCGGCCCCGCAGACCCTTCTCGTCGGCCGCCACAGCGTCACCGGTGTCGTCGAGACCCCGAACGGCGCGCACTTCACCTCCTGCGTGCCCGACTACGGCCGCGACGAGGCCTTCCAGAAGCTCTACGCGACCACGCCCTGGGAGGACTTCGCCCGGCGGTTCCTGTCCGGCGCGAGCGAGCACGACTACCAGTCCGCCGTCCAGGCCTGGCACGAGGAGCAGAAGTGACCGCACCCACCACCAAAGCCCCGCTCCATTCCCCCACCCGGTCCGAGTACTGCGTCATCGCCTGCGCCGACGCCTGGCGTGACAACGGCGAGGTGCTGGCCAGCCCCATGGGCCTGATCCCGTCCATCGGCGCCCGGCTCGCCAAGCGCACCTTCTCCCCCGACCTGCTCCTCACCGACGGCGAGGCGATGCTCGTCGGTCTCGACGGCTCGGTCGAGGGCTGGCTGCCGTATCGCCGCCACCTCACCATGGTCACCGGCGGAAAGCGCCACGTCATGATGGGCGCGAGCCAGCTCGACCGGTACGGCAACCAGAACATCTCCTGCATCGGCGACTGGGCCCGCCCGACCCGCCAGCTGCTCGGCGTGCGCGGCGCGCCCGTCAACACCCTCAACAACCCGGTCAGTTACTGGGTGCCGAGGCACTCCACCCGGGTCTTCGTCGAGAAGGTCGACATGGTGAGCGGCGTCGGTTACGACAACGCGGCAGGCGCCCGCTTCCACCGGATCCCGCGTGTCGTCTCCGACCTGGGCGTCTTCGATTTCGCCACGCCCGACCACTCGATGCGGCTCGCGTCCCTGCACCCGGGGGTGACGGTCGAGCAGGTCAGGGAGGCGACCGGGTTCGACCTGGTGATCGGCGACGAGGTCCCGTACACCCGCGAGCCGACCTCCGAGGAGCTGCGCCTCATCCGCGAGGTCATCGATCCGGCCGGTGCCCGCTCCCGCGAGGTCAAGGCAGCCTGATGGAGACCGCGCTCACCAAGCTCGTCGGCGTCGAGCATCCCCTCGTCCAGACCGGCATGGGCTGGGTCGCGGGCCCCCGCCTGGTCTCGGCCACCGCCAACGCGGGCGCACTCGGCATCCTCGCGTCCGCGACCATGACGACCGAGCAGCTGACCCGCGCGGTCCGGGAGGTCAAGTCCCGTACGGACGCCCCGTTCGGGGTCAATCTGCGCGCGGACGCCGGGGACGCGCGGGAGCGGGTGCGGATCATCATCGCGGAGGGTGTACGGGTCGCTTCCTTCGCCCTCGCCCCCTCCCGTGAGCTGATCGCCGAGCTCAAGGACGCGGGCGTGGTCGTCATCCCGTCCATCGGCGCCCGCCGCCACGCCGAGAAGGTCGCCGCGTGGGGCGCGGACGCGGTGATCGTGCAGGGCGGCGAGGGCGGGGGGCACACCGGTGACGTCGCCACGACCGTGCTGCTGCCGCAGGTGGTGGACGCCGTGGACATCCCGGTGGTCGCCGCGGGCGGCTTCCACGACGGGCGCGGGCTGGTCGCGGCGCTCGCGTACGGGGCCGCGGGGGTGGCGATGGGCACCCGCTTCCTGCTCACCTCCGACTCGACCGTCCCGGACGCCGTCAAGGCCCGCTATCTGGCGGCGTCCGTCAAGGACGTCACCGTCACCACCGCCGTCGACGGGCTGCCGCACCGGATGCTCCGTACGGAACTGGTCGACGCGCTGGAACGGTCCGGCCGGATCCGGGCCCTGCTGCACGCGGTGCGCGGGGCCGCCGGGTTCAAGAAGATCTCGGGTCTGTCCTGGGCCGCGATGGTCCGCGACGGGCTCGCGATGAAACACGGCAAGGAGCTGACCTGGAGCCAGGTCCTGCTCGCCGCGAACACCCCCATGCTCCTGAAGGCGTCCATGGTCGAGGGCCGAACCGACCTCGGAATCATGGCGTCCGGACAGATCGCCGGCCTGATCGAGGACCTGCCGAGCTGCGCGGAACTCGTCACCCGTGTGATGTCCGAGGCCGAGCATGCGCTCCGCACCCTGCCGACACCAGGGTGAACCCCTTTCCCCGCACGGGAGTTCAGTCATGCCACTCACGAGAAGAGCCCTGCTGAGCACCGCCACCGCGGCCGCCTTCGTGGCGGTCGCGGCCCCTGCGAACGCGGCGAGCCGCCGCACTCGCGGCAGCATCCGCCACATCCCCCTCACAGGCGCGGTCAATGTCCGTGACCTGGGCGGCTACCGCACCTACGACGGCGAGGAGGTCCGCTACGGCCGGATCTACCGTGCCGACGCGCTGAGCAAGCTCACCGAGGCCGACGTGGCCGTGCTGGCAGGCCTCGGGCTGACGGCGGCCATCGACTTCCGCATCCCGATCGAGATCCAGTACGACGGCGCCGACAAGCTGCCCGCCGGTGTCACCCCGGTCGCCCGGCCCATCACGGACAACGGGCTGTACGCACAGATGATGGCCGCGATCGGCTCCCGCGACCCGGTCAAGCAGGAGGAGATGCTCGGCGGCGGCCGGGCGGCGACCTTCATGCGGAACATCTACCCCTCCTTCGTCACCAGCGCCGCCAACCGCGCGCAGTTCGCGGCGACCCTGCGCGACGCCGCCGCGCCGGGCCGGACGCCGCTGCTGTACCACTGCACGTCGGGCAAGGACCGCACCGGCTGGACGAGCTATCTGCTGCTGGTCGCGCTGGGGGTGCCCGCACCGGTGGCCGTCCAGGACTATCTGGCGTCCAACACGTTCCGTGCCGCGCACGACGCGAAGGTGCGGGAGGGGCTGAAGCAGTCCGGGATGATGCAGAACCCGGATCTGATCATTCCGCTCCAGGAGGTGCGTACGGAGTACCTGAACGCGGCGCTCTCGGCCGTCGACACCGAGTACGGCAGCCTCTACCGCTATCTGACCGTCGGCCTCGGCCTGGACCTCCAGACGCTGGCGGCCCTCCGGTCCCGGCTGGTGCACTGAGAGAACAACAGCCGGGCCCGGCGGTCGGTCGCCGGGCCCGGCTGGTCTGGTGCCGGGAGAGCAGGGCTACTGGGCAGCGGCCCTGCGGCCCCCGGTGCCGCCCTGGCCGCGCGAGCGGCGGCGCCCGGCCGCAGCGGCCTGGGGGCGTCCCGCGGCGTCGGCACGCGCACTCTGCGTACGCCCGCCCTGCGCGGGCACGCCCTGTGCCCGACCGCTCTCGGCGCGAGTACCGCCGGTGCGGGCGCCGTCACCGCGGGCTCCCCCGGTGCGGCGCCCCTCGGCGCGGACGCCGTCGGTCCGGCGCCCCTCGGTACGGACGCCGTCACCGCGGCGGTCTTCGCCGCGGCGGGGCGCCTCGGTGCGCGCGCCGCCGCCCTGCGGCCTGCCCCGCCGCGGGCGCGAGCGGCCCGAGGTCTGCTTCGGCTGCTGCGGGGGCTCCGGCACCTCGATGACGACGGGCACGCCCGACGGCTCACGGGCGCCGGTCAGCCGGGCCAGCTCCTCGTCGCTCGACTTGATCATGGCCGTACGCGGGCTGATGCCCGCGTCCGACATCAGCCGGCTCATCTCGCGCTTCTGGTCCGGCAGCACCAGCGTCACGACGCTGCCCGACTCGCCCGCCCGTGCGGTACGGCCGCCTCGGTGCAGATAGTCCTTGTGGTCCATCGGCGGGTCGACGTTCACGACGAGATCCAGGTCGTCGACATGGATGCCGCGGGCCGCCACGTTGGTCGCCACCAGCGCGCTGACCTGCCCGTTCTTGAACTGGTCGAGCGTGCGGTTGCGCTGTGGCTGCGACCGTCCGCCGTGCAGTCCCGCCGCCCGTACGCCGCTGGCCAGCAGCCGCTTGACCAGCCGGTCCACGGACCGCTTGGTGTCCAGGAAGAGGATGACCCGGCCGTCACGGGCGGCTATGCGCGTCGTGACCGCCTTCTTGTCCGTCTCGTCCGCGATGTACAGGAGGTGGTGGTCCATCGTCGTGACGGCACCGGCGGACGGGTCCACCGAGTGCACCACGGGATCGGTCAGGAACTGCCGCACGAGCCGGTCGATGTTCCGGTCCAGGGTGGCCGAGAACAGCATCCGCTGCCCGTCCGGATCCACCTGCTTCAGCAGGGCCGTGACCTGCGGCATGAACCCCATGTCGGCCATCTGGTCGGCCTCGTCGAGGACCGTGATCGACACCTCGTCGAGCCGGCAGTCGCCGCGCTCGATGAGGTCCTTCAGCCGTCCGGGGGTCGCCACGAGCACCTCGGCGCCGCGCCGCAGCGCGCCCGCCTGCTTGGTGATCGACATCCCGCCGACGACCGTGGCGAGCCGCAGGTTGACGGCGGTCGCGTACGGGGTCAGGGCATCGGTGACCTGCTGCGCGAGTTCCCGCGTGGGCACGAGGACCATGGCGAGCGGCGCCCCGGACTCGGCGCGGCGCCCCGCGGTACGGGCGAGCAGCGCGAGACCGAACGCGAGGGTCTTGCCGGAGCCGGTGCGGCCGCGGCCGAGGAGGTCACGGCCGGCGAGCGAGTTCGGCAGGGTGGCGGCCTGGATCGGGAAGGGTTCGGTCACCCCCTGGGCCACGAGGGTCTTCAGCAGCCCGCCGGGCAGGTCCAGCTCGTCGAACGCCCCGACGGCGGGCAGGGCGGGCGTGCTGGATTCCGGCAGGGTGAAGTCCTGCGGAGGCGCGGCACGGCGCGCACCGCCGGAGCCGTTCGCGGCACCCTTGGCGGATCGCCGCGCGGGCTGGTTGTTCGCGGCGCGCGTGGCCGGGCGCCGGCGTGCGGGACGTTCGGAGCGAGTCATTCGGGAATGCCTTATGCCTTCCTGGGCCTGAGGACAGCACAAGCCGGGGCCCGCACCGCGAAGGTGCGGGCCCCGGCTGAGTGGTACGCGTCCGGGTGTCAGGCCGGGACGATGTTCTCCGCCTGCGGGCCCTTCTGGCCCTGCGTGACGTCGAAGGAGACCTTCTGGCCCTCCTGGAGCTCACGGAAGCCCGAGGTGGCGATGTTCGAGTAGTGGGCGAAGACGTCGGCGCCGCCGCCGTCCTGCTCAATGAAGCCGAAGCCCTTTTCCGAGTTGAACCACTTCACGGTGCCAGTAGCCATGTCTATCTCCTGATAGGTAGAGGTCCCATCCGGAGAAAGCCGGAAAAACAATAATGCGCCCAGCGGATCATTTCCCGTCAGGCGCACATAAAGTTCATGGGTACCAAAACTGCAACGTCGCCAACAGTAGCACGGCTCGCCGTGCGATGTCGGACAACGCCACGCCACCCCGAACGACGCCCGGGGGCGGCGCTACAGCCGCTCGATGATCGTCACGTTCGCCTGGCCGCCTCCCTCGCACATCGTCTGGAGCCCGAACCGCCCGCCCGTGCGCTCCAGTTCGTGCAGCAGCGTCGTCATCAGCTTCACGCCCGTCGCACCCAGCGGATGGCCCAGCGCGATCGCGCCGCCGTTCACATTCACCCGGGCCGGGTCCGCGCCGGTTTCCTTCAGCCAGGCCAGCACGACCGGGGCGAAGGCCTCGTTGATCTCGACCAGATCGATGTCGTCGATCGACATGCCGGTCTTCTTCAGGGCGTACGCGGTGGCCGGAATGGGCGCGGAAAGCATCCGAATGGGGTCCTCGCCTCGTACGGACAGGTGATGGATACGGGCGCGCGGGGTGAGCCCGTACTCCCGTACCGCCCGTTCGCTCGCGAGCAGCATCGCCGCCGCCCCGTCCGAGACCTGCGACGAGCACGCGGCGGTGATCGTGCCGCCCTCCATCACCGGCTGGAGGCCCGCCATCTTCTCCAGGGACGTGTCGCGGCGCGGGCCCTCGTCCACCGTGACATCGCCGTAGGGCACCGTCTCGCGCGCGAAGCGGCCCTCGTCGATCGCGCGGAGGGCCCGCTGGTGGGAGCGGAGGGCGAACTCCTCCATGTCGAGCCGGGAGATGCCCCACTTCTTCGCGATGAGCTCGGCGCCGTGGAACTGGTTGACGGGCGCGTCGCCGTACCGGGCCCGCCAGCCCTCGCTGCCCGCGTACGGCCCGGCCGTCAGCCCGAGCGGCTCGGCGGCCTGGCGGGAGGCGAAGGCGATCGGGATCTGGGTCATGTTCTGGACGCCGCCCGCGACGACGAGGTCCTGGGTGCCGGACATCACGCCCTGGGCGGCGAAGTGCACGGCCTGCTGGGAGGAGCCGCACTGGCGGTCGATGGTCACGCCCGGCACCTCCTCGGGCAGCCCCGCCGCCAGCCAGCAGGTGCGGGCGATGTCACCGGCCTGCGGGCCCACCGTGTCGAGGCAGCCGAAGACGACGTCCTCGACGGTGGCCGGGTCGATCCCCGACCGGGTGACCAGGGCCTTCAGGACATGCGCGCCCAGGTCGGCGGGGTGGACACCGGCGAGGCCGCCCTTACGCCGGCCCACCGGGGTGCGTACCGCTTCGACTATGTAGGCCTCGGCCATGACTGCTGCTCCTTCGTCGTAATGCCGTCCAGCACCATCGACAGGTACTGGCGGGCGATCTCGTCGGGACTGTGCTGGCCGCCCGGCCGGTACCAGGACGCCGCGACCCAGACCGTGTCGCGTACGAACCGGTAGGTGAGCCGGATGTCCAGGTCCGCGCGGAAGACACCGGCGGCGACTCCGCGCTCCAGCGTCCCGAGCCACGCCTTCTCGAACTTCTGCTGCGAGTCGGAGAGGTAGTGGAAGCGGGGCTGGGCGGAGAGGTGCTTGGACTCCTTCTGGTAGATCGCGACGGCGGCACGGTGCCGGTCGATCTCCCGGAACGACTCGGTGACGAGCGCCTCGATCGTCTCCCTCGGGCCATGCCCTGCGGCGAGGACGGCGTCGTAGCCCTCCCACAGTTCGTCGAGGAAGGTGGAGAGGATCTCGTCGAGCATCGATTCCTTGGAATCGAAGTGGTAGTAGAGGCTGCCCGCGAGCATCCCCGCCGCGTCCGCGATCTTGCGGACGGTGGTGGCGTTGTAGCCCTGGGCGGCGAACACCTCGGCCGCGGTGTCGAGCAGCTCGCGGCGCCGCTCGGGCGAGGCGGTCACCTGGGTCTTCTTCTTGGTCGTAGGCACGTGTCCATTCTTGTCCTACGCGTGTTGCGAGCTGACGGAGACGGTCTCGCCCGTCATGTACGAGGAGTAGTCGCTCGCCAGGAAGACGATCACGTTGGCGACCTCCCAGGGCTCGGCGTACCGCCCGAAGGCCTCACGCGCGGTGAGTTCCTCCAGCAGCTCGTCCGAGGTGACCTTCACCAGGTGCGGGTGCATGGCGAGGCTCGGGGAGACCGCGTTGACCCGCACTCCGTACGCCGCCGCCTCGACGGCGGCGCAGCGGGTGAGCGCCATGACGCCCGCCTTGGCGGCGGCGTAGTGGGCCTGTCCGGCCTGGGCGCGCCAGCCGATCACGGAGGCGTTGTTGACGACGACCCCGCCGTGGCCGGCGGCCTTGAAGGCGCGAAGGGCGGCGCGGGTGCAGCGGAAGGTGCCGTTCAGGGTGACGTCGAGGACGCGGGACCACTGCTCGTCGGTCATGTCGACGAGTTCGGCGGTGCCGCCGAGGCCCGCGTTGTTGATGACGAGGTCGAGGCGTCCGTGCAGCCGCAGCGCCTCGTCGAAGAGCGCCCGCACCTGGGTCTCGTCGGTGACGTCGCACGGCAGGGAAGAGACGTGGTCGGCGCCGAACTCCTCGGCGAGCGCCTCCTCGGTCTCCTTCAGCCGACGGGCGTGGGCGTCGCTGATCAGCACGCGCGCGCCTTCCTCCAGGAACTTCCGGGCGGTCGCGCCGCCGATGCCGGCCCCGGCGGCCGCGGTGATGACGGCGCTGCGGCCCTCCAGGAGGCTGTGGCCCGGTACGTACTGGGGAGGGGCCGCGGTCATGCCCGTACCTCCTTCGGCAGTCCGAGCACCCGCTCGGCGATGATGTTGCGCTGGATCTCGCTCGATCCGGCGTAGATGGTGTCGGCGCGGGAGAAGAGGAACAGCCGCTGCCAGTCGTCGAGTTCGTACGGCTCCCCGTGCGCGCCCGTGGCGAGCGTCGAGGCGGCGCCGCACACGTCCATGGCGAGTTCGCCGAGGTCGCGGTGCCAGTGGGACCAGTAGAGCTTGGCGACGGAGGGGTCCGCGCCGTTCACGGCGAGGGCCCGCATGGTCTCCAGGCCGGTCCAGGCGCGCACGAGCCGGTCGCGGATCAGCGGGTCGCCGATCGCGCCGTTGCTCCGCGCGGTGGCGGCCAGCGCCTCCCATTCCCGGCGGAAGCCGACCTGCTGGCCGAGGGTGGAGACCCCGCGCTCGAAGCCGAGGGTCGCCATCGCGATCCGCCAGCCGTCGCCGACCGCGCCGACGACATGCGCGGCGTCCGTCGTCGCGTCGTCGAAGAAGACCTCGTTGAACTCGCTGGTGCCGGTGAGCTGGACGATCGGCCGGACCTCCACACCCCTCTGGTCCATGGGGACGAGGAGGTACGAGAGCCCCGCGTGCCGCCGCGAACCGGCCTCGGTGCGGGCGACGACGAAGCACCACTGGGACTCGTGCGCGAGCGAGGTCCAGATCTTCTGGCCGTTGATGACCCAGCGGTCGCCGTCGAGGGCGGCCCGGGTGCGGACATTGGCCAGGTCGGAGCCCGCGTCGGGCTCGCTGTAGCCCTGGCACCACAGCTCCTCGACGGCGGCGATCGGCGGCAGGAAGCGCCGCTTCTGCTCCTCGGTGCCGTAGGCGATCAGGGTGGGGCCGAGGAGCTGTTCGCCGATGTGGTTGACGCGGGCGGGGGCGTCGGCGAGGGCGTACTCCTCGTGGAAGGCGATCTGCTCCTCGATGCTCGCGCCCCGGCCGCCGTACTCCTTCGGCCAGCCGACGCAGGTCCAGCCGTGCGCGGCCATCTGCCGTTCCCAGGCGAGGCGCTCGGTGAACGCCTCGTGCTCCCTGCCGGGTCCGCCGCGGCCCTTGAGGTCCGCGAACTCGCCGCTGAGGTGGGCCCGTAGCCAGCTCCTGACCTCGGTGCGGAACTCCTCGACGCTGCTCATGGCCGTACGTTAACCTACCAAACACTTGTTAGGGAAGGAGTGCTGAGACATGCCCGAGGTTCCCGTGCTGTATGAGCGTCGCGGCCCGGTCGCGTACGTGACGATGAACCGCCCGCGCTATCGCAACGCCCAGAACTCCGCGATGACGTACGCCCTGGACGACGCCTTCTACCGGGCCGCCGACGATCCGGAGGTCCGGGTGATCGTGCTCGCCGGGGCCGGTGACCACTTCTCCGCGGGCCATGACATCGGCACCCCGGAGCGCGACGCCCATCTCCCCTTCGAACGGCGCGCCGGGCTGTGGTGGGACCACTCCGACAAGAAGGGCGCCGAATCGCGCTTCGCCCGCGAGTCGGAGGTCTATCTGGGCATGTGCCGGCGCTGGCGCGAACTGCCCAAGCCCGTCGTCGCCTCCGTGCAGGGGGCGTGTGTGGCGGGCGGGCTGATGCTGGCCTGGGTCTGCGATCTGATCGTGGCGAGCGAGGACGCGTTCTTCGCCGATCCGGTGGTCCGGATGGGGATACCCGGCGTCGAGTACTTCGCCCACCCGTGGGTGATGCCGCCGCGCGTCGCCAAGGAGTTCCTGTTCACCGGCGACCGGATGCCGGCCCGGCGGGCGTACGAGGTGGGGATGGTCAACCGGGTCGTCTCCCGCGACGAACTGGCGCCCGTCACCGATCAGTTGGCCCTGCGGATCGCCGAGATGCCGCGCCTCGGCCTCGCACTCACCAAACGGGCCGTGAACCAGGCCGAGGACCTCCAGGGCCTGCACGCCGGAATGGACTCCGTCTTCGGGCTGCACCACCTCGCGCACGCGCACAACGCGGAGACGGCGGCGGACTCGCTCGGCGGGATGGACGTGTCGGCCATGAAGAAGGCCTCGACGAAGGCGAGTGTGTGAGATGGACCTGACGCATACGGCGGACGAGGACGCCTTCCGGGCCGAGGCCCGCGCGTGGCTGCGCGCGCACGTCCCGGCCGGGCCGCTGCCGTCCCTGGAGACGGAGGAGGGTTTCGCCGCGCACCGGGAGTGGGAGGCGGAGCTCCACGCCGACCGCTGGTCGGTGGTGTCGTGGCCGGAGGCGTACGGAGGCCGCGGCGTCGACATCTTCCACTGGCTGGTCTTCGAGGAGGAGTACTACGCGGCGGGCGGGCCCGGCCGGGTCTCCCAGAACGGCATCAACCTCCTCGCCCCCACCCTCCTCGACCACGGCACGGAGGAGCAGCGGGCGCGGGTGCTGCCGTCGATGGCGAGCGGCGAGGTGATCTGGGCGCAGGCCTGGTCGGAGCCGGAGTCGGGCTCGGATCTCGCCTCGCTGAAGTCGCGGGCGGTACGGACGGACGGCGGCTGGCTGCTCTCGGGCCAGAAGACGTGGTCGTCGCGGGCGGCCTTCGCGGACCGGGCGTTCGGCCCCTTCCGGACCGACCCGGACGCCGGGCCGCCCCACCGGGGCCTGAGCTATCTGATGTTCGATCTGCGGGCGCCGGGGGTCACCGTCCGCCCGGTGGGCCGGCTCGACGGCAAGCCCGCCTTCGCCGAGCTGTTCCTGGACGAGGTCTTCGTACCGGACGAGGACGTGATCGGCGAGGTGGGGCAGGGCTGGCGGATCGCCATGTCGACGACGGGCAACGAGCGGGGCCTCACCCTGCGCTCCCCCGGCCGGTTCCTGGCGGCGGCGGACCGGCTGGTGGAGCTGTGGCGCACCGTGGGGGGCACCCCTGACACGGCCGGCACCGCTCTGCGCGACAGGGTCGCGGACGCGGTGATCGGCGCGCGGGCGTACCAGCTCTTCACCTACGCCAACGCCTCGCGCTTCGCGGCGGGCGCCGTGATCGGTGCCGAGTCGAGCCTGAACAAGGTGTTCTGGAGCGAGTACGACATCGCGCTGCACGAGACGGCGCTCGACCTGCTGGGGCCGGACGCCGAACTGGCCGACGGCGCATGGGCGGAGTCGTATCTCTTCTCCCTGGCGGGCCCCATCTACGCGGGCACCAACGAGATCCAGCGCGACATCATCGCCGAGCGGCTGCTCGGCCTGCCGAAGGGACGCCGTTGAGATGCGCTTCCTGCTGACCGACGAGCAACAGGCGTTCGCCCGCTCCCTGGACGCGATGCTGACGGCCGCCGACACTCCGGCGGCGGTGCGCGCCTGGGCGGACGGCGACCCCGGGCGCGGGCGCGAGCTGTGGGCGGCGCTGGCGGAGACGGGTGTGTTCGCGCTCGCCGTACCGGAGGCGTACGAGGGCCTGGGCCCGCTGCCCGTCGAACTCGCCGTCGCCTTCGTGGAACTGGGCCGCCACGCGGTCCCGGGCCCGCTGGTGGAGACGGTCGCCGCCGCGGCGCTGCTCACCGAGCTGGGCGATCCGGCCGTGGCCAAGCGCCTGCTGCCGGGCATCGCGTCGGGCGAGGTGTCCGCGACGCTGTGCCTGCCGGGCGGCGGGCCGTACGCCCTGGACGCCGACGTGGCGGACTGCGTGCTGGCGGACGGTACGGAGGGCGGTACGGAGGGCGGTACGGACCGGCTGCGGATCGCGCCCGGCCACGGGCCGGTGCTCGCGTCCGCCGATCCCGCCCGGCGGCTCGCCGCGCCCGGCGCCGGCGGGGAGGTCCTGGCCACCGGGCCCGCCGTCACGCGGGCCGCCCGCCGCGCCACCGACTGGGCGCGGCTCGCCACGGCCGCCCAGTCGCTCGGCACCGGGCTCGCGCTGCTGGAGCGCACCGTCGCCTACGCCAAGCAGCGCACCCAGTTCGGCGCGCCGATCGGGTCGTTCCAGGCGGTCAAGCACCGGCTGGCGGACGCCCTGATCGCGCTCGAGTTCGCCCGGCCCCTGCTGTACGGGGCGGCACTCTCGATGGCCCCGGCCGATATCGCGGCGGCGAAGGTGGCGACGGGCGAGGCCGCGTACACCGCCGCCCGCACCGCCCTCCAGCTCCATGGCGCCGTCGGCTACACCGAGGAGCTCGACCTCTCCCTGTGGCTCCGCAAGGCCCGGCCGCTGCGGGACGCCTGGGGCACGCCCGCCCAGTGCCGGGCCGCGGTGCTGGGCCACCGCCGACTTGAGCCGGAGGCTCTCGGGTAGGCACCGGAGCGGCGTACGCGACAGGGCCGGACGGGCTGGTGCCCGTCCGGCCCTGGTGTCGGCCCGTTACTTGGGGGTGACCCAGACCTGGCCCTTGCCGGTGTTCGCCGTATAGAGCTGGATCTTCGTGCTGTTGGCGGTCGAGCCGCCGGTCACGTCGAGCACCTTGCCCGAGGCGACGTGCACGATCTGGCCCTTGGCGTTGACCGACCAGCGCTGCGCCGCCTGGCCGTGGCAGTCGAAGAGGCTGATCTTGTTGCCGTTCGTGCTCGCGTTACGCGCGTTGTCCAGGCACTTGCCCAGCGCCCGCAGCGTGCCGTCCTTGCCGAGGATCCAGGACTGCGCCACCCCGCCGTTGCAGGTGTAGAGCTGGATCTGCGTGCCGTTGACCGCCTTTCCGCCCTTGACGTCGAGGCATTTGCCGCCGATCCCGGTCACCCGGCCCTGCGGGGGCAGTGCCGCGCCGGCGCCCTTGGCGAGATGGCGCAGGCCCTGCATGTCGAACTGCTGGACGTAGCTACCGGCGCGCTTGTCCTGATAGCCGCTCGTCATGCCGTTCGTGCACATGACCGGCTTCTGGCCGGAGTCGCTGCCCTTGACGCAGTCGCCCCGCGTCGCGCTGCGGTCCGCGTGGGCCAGCCCCATCGTGTGGCCGACCTCATGGCTGATGTGGTTGCGCAGGAACGTCTCGCCCCAGGAAGGCGAGGGTTTGCCGTCCGCGGTGAAGAACGCGCTGTCGATGTACCCGTGTCCGCTGGTGACGGTGTCGGCGACGGACGAGGCGTAGAAGGCGCAGCTCAGATTCTTCGAACCCGAACCGTCGCGGACGATCTTCCACGGAGTGCCGTCCGTGGTGGGCACGCACGGGTGCTTCAGCAGCCCGATGACGACCTCACCCTTGGGCCTGCGGTAGTCCCAGCCCACCGGCCTGGTGTCGACGGTGACGGGCAGATTCGTGACGCGCTGCAGGTCGGCGGCCGACGCCTTCACATAGCGGGCCAGCCAGTCCACGGACTTCTGGTCGTAGAACTTGACGGTGTAGCCGGTGGGCAGCAGCTTGGTCGCGCCGCCCGACTTCCACCCTTCGCCACTGGGCGGCGCGGACGCGGCCGCGGCCGCCCTCGCGGCGGGTGCCGCCCGCAGGGTCATGACGCCGTTCTCGAAGGTCGTCCCGTCGACGGCGGAGGCACCGAAGTCCTGTGCGTGGTCGATGTCCTGCGCCGCCGTGCTCGCCGGACGCGTGGTGTCCGGTTTCTCGTCGTCGGAGCCGAACGCACTGGGCGTGAACAGCGCGGCGGCGGTGATGCCCACCACTCCGCACGTGGCGAGGATGGATCTGCGGCGCTTGCGCGCCAGTCGATGCTTGCCGGTGATTCGCAAGTCCCCGTTGGCCTTTCGCAGAAAGAAGGCTTATCGACCCAATACCGCTCACCAGTTCGGGAGCGTGAGGTCGAAGAGATGATAGGGGAGAGCGATCACAGTGGACGATCAAGCCCGGAGTCCCGGCCGGGCGGGACTCCGGGCTTGATCGTCCAATCGTCTAGGGAGTTTCCGTGCGCGGCGCGCTCTCGTCGTTGCCGCGCCGGATGGTCCGCAGGGCGTGGCCCGGCCTCCAGGTCCGGATGACGAGCTCGTCGCCCTCCACGCCGGTGCGTACCACCTCGGTCAGCTCCAGCCGGAACAGATGGAACGGCTGCGGCGCGCCCGCCTCCTGCGCGTACGTGTCCAGCACCTCCGGGTCGGTCACCTCGACCGCCCGCCCGCTCACGCGTACGTCCCCGTCGGCCATGGTGGTGTCGGCGCCGGGGTTGGCCTGGATCGCGCACCGCGCGTCGCGCCGGAGGTCCTGCGCCTTGCGGGAGTGCGGCATCATGCCGAGCCACAACTCCCCGAAGCAGAAGCCCACTTCGAGGCCGGTGACGCGCGGCGATCCGTCCTTGCGGAGGGTGGCCAGGACGTGGTGGGTGTACTTCTCGAAGCGCTGACGAACGGTGTCGGCGAAGGCGGGCTCCGCCGCGTGGAAATCGGTCCAACTGAAGGTCATGACCCCATGGAACCGCGAATACCCGACATCTTCTGTCGGGTATTCGCGGACGGGACGGGGACGGTCACGGGAAGCCGAGCAGCCGTGCCAGCCGCTCCCGGTGCACGGCGGGCGCGCCGAGCAGATGACGGCCGGAGTGCGCCCGCTTGAAGAAGTCGTGCGCCGCGTGTTCCCAGGTGATGCCGATGCCCCCGTGCAGCTGGATCATCTCGCCCGCGACCTTCTCGTACGCCTCCGAGCACGCGGCCTTCGCCGCCGCCGCGAGCTCGGGCGCGCAGTCCGCGTACGCGGCGGCCAGCGCGAGGGAGCGGGCGGCGACCACCTCGGCGTGGAGGTCGGCGAGCCGGTGCTTGACGGCCTGGAAGGAGCCGATGGGCCGGCCGAACTGGACGCGGTCCTTGGCGTACTGGACGGTGATCTCCAGGGCCCGTTCCGCGGCGCCCGCCTGCTCGGCGGCGAGCGCCGCGCAGGCCACGTCGCGGACGCGGGCGAGGACGCGGGCGCCGTCGCCCTCGGCTCCGACGAGGGTGGCGGGGGCGCGGTCGAGTGCGACACGGGCCTGCGGCCGGGTGCGGTCCATGGTGGGGAGCGGGACGAAGCCGTCACGGACGTCGTCGAGCCGGAAGAGGCAGAGTCCGGCGTCCGTGCGGGCGAACACGAGCAGGAGATCGGGCACTTCGGGTCCGGCGAGGACGTGTTCCTTGGCCCCGGTCAGCAGCCAGGCGCCGTCGGGCGCGCGCTCCGCACGCGTCGTGATCGCCTCCGGGTCCCAGGATCCCCCTTCCGCCCATGCGAGGGCCCCGACCGCCGCCCCGTCGGCGAGGCCGGGCAGCAGCTCGGCACAGGCACGCTCGTCGCCCGACGCGAGGAGCGCCTGTGTGGCGAGGACCGCGGAGCCGATGTACGGGACGGGGCTGAGCGCGCGCCCGAGTTCCGAGACGACGACGTGCGTCTCCACCGCCCCGCAGCCGAGGCCGCCGTACTGCTCCGGGACGGCGAGCGCCGCCGCGCCGATCTGTTCGGTGAGCGGCTGCCAGGCGGCCGCGCCCTCGTGCCGGGTGAGGACGGCCCGTACCGCCGTACGCAGCTCGTCCAGTTCCTCGGTCATGCCGGTCATGCCTCACCCCTCGCCGCGCGCCGGAGTTCTCCCTTGAGCAGTTTGCCGCCCGCGTTGCGCGGAAGGTCCGTCACCGCCACGAAACGGCGCGGGACCTTGAAGTTGGCCAGCCGCTCCCGCGTCCAGGCGGTGAGCTCCTCGCCGGAGACCTCCCCGTCCGTGACGACGAAGGCGACGCCGACCTCGCCGAGCCGTTCGTCGGGTGCGCCGACGACGGCCGCGTCGCGGATGGCGGGGTGCTGGAGCAGGACGTTCTCGACCTCGGCCGGGTAGGCGTTGAAGCCGCCGACGACGTACATGTCCTTGAGCCGGTCGGTGATGGACAGGAACCCGCGCTCGTCGAGGACCCCGATGTCCCCGGTGCGCAGCCAGCCGCCGTCCGTCACCGCCTCGGCCGTGGCGGCCGGGTCGTCGAGGTAGCCGCGCATCACGTGGTAGCCGCGGACCTGGACCTCTCCCGGCTCGCCCGCCGGGACGGGGTCGCCGAGCGGTGAGGCGATGCGTACCTCGGTGCCGGGCAGCGGCAGTCCGACGGTGTGCGCGACGGTCCGGGCGTCCGCGTCGGTGGGGCAGACGGAGACGACGCCGCCGGATTCGGTGAGTCCGTACGCGGTGAAGACGTCGGGCGCGCCGAGCTCGGTACGGATCTGCTCGACGAGCTCGGTGGGGACGGCGGCGGCCCCGGTGCCGGCGAGCCGCAGCGCGGAGAGGTCGTGCTCGCGGCGGCGCGGGTGGTGGATGAGCCCGTGGAAGACGGTGGGCGGGCCCATGAGCACGCTGACCCGTTCGGCGGCGATCCGGGCGAGGACGCGGTCGGTGTCGTACACCGCCTCGGGGAGCATCGTCACGCCCTTCAGCAGGCAGGCGAGGATGCCCGCCTTGTAGCCGAAGGTGTGGAAGAAGGGGTTGACGAGGAGGTAGCGGTCGCCAGGGCGGAGGGTGACCTGGCGGGCCCATTCGCGGTAGAGGCGCAGGGTCTGGCCGTGTGTGGTCATCACGCCCTTGGAGCGGCCGGTGGTCCCCGAGGTGTAGAGGATGTCGGCGATGTCGTCGGGGCGTACGGCGGCGGCGCGGGCGGCCCGTTCGGCGTCCGGTGTACGCGTCCCCGCCGCGAGGTAGGCGGCCCACTCCTCGCCCGCGATGACGACGGTGGAGCGCAGGGCGCCGAGGTCCTCGCCGGAGCCGTACAGCGCCTCGACGTAGTCGGTGCCGAGGAAGTCCCGTTCGGTGAACAGGACGGTGGCGCCGCTGCGGCGGATGATGTCGGCCGCTTCGGCGGGCTTGTAGCGAGTGTTGACGGGGACGAGGACGGCGCCGGCGCCGACCGCGCCCAGCGCCGCCATGATCCAGCGGCGGCTGTTGGGCGCCCAGATCGCGACCCGGTCGCCGGCCCGGATGCCGTGGGCGATCGCGGCGCGCGCGGCGGCGGCGATCTCGTCCCGCAGCCGGGTGAAGGACCAGCGGACCTCGCCGTCGGCGAGGGCTTCGGCGTCCGGGTACGCGGCGGCGGCGTACTCGGGAAGCCGGGCGATCGTGTCGGGTGGCTGTTGCAAGGCGGACCCTCCCTACTGAGGCGACCTGCTTGTCGGGCGGCGTGTCGGGCTACTTGACGAGCGAGCGTGGCGGGTATCCAATCACAGGTGTTTCGGTTAGGCATATACCTAGTAGAAACATTCCTGAGCCCTGTGCCCTGCCCTGGGAGGCTTCCATGCCGACGCTCACCCCGACCCCCACCGACGCCGCGATGAAGACGGCGCTCAGCAGCTTCTGCACGGGAGTCGCCGTCATCACCGCACGCGAACCGGACGGCCGCCCGGCCGGAATGGCCGTGCAGTCCTTCTCGTCCGTCTCGCTCGATCCGCCACTGATCTGCTTCTGCCCGGCACACACGTCGTCCACCTGGCCGCGGATCCGCGCGGCCGGCCGCTTCGCGGTCAACGTCCTCGCCGCCGACCAGCTGGAGCTGTCCCGGCAGTTCGCGGTGACCGGCGGGGACAAGTTCGCGGGGGTCCGGTGGCGTCCGGGCGCGGGCGGCGCACCGCTGCTCGACGGGGCACTCGCGACCGTGGAGTGCGAGCTCGCGGACGTCCTGGACGGCGGCGATCACGCCATCGCGCTCGGCCGGGTCACCTCGCTGGCCACCCACCGCGAGACGGAGCCGCTGCTCTACTTCCGGCGCGCCTACGGGCGCCTGCCACGCTCCAGCTCCTCGATGTCCGCGAGCATGGCGTCGGCCAGGTCGCGCTCCGAGGCGTAGTACCGCTCGGCCCATTTGAGGGTGAGCGTGGGATACGCCCAGGCCTGCTCGGCCTTCGCCCCCTCCACGTCCGCCTCCGCCCGCAGCCGCATCGACTCGGCGAACTCCCGGTGCCTGGCGAGGACTTCACGCATCTGCTCGGGCTCCAGCAGATGCCCGAGCCAGAGCCGAAGCATCGGCCCGTGCTTGAGCACCGGCGGGTCGACGGGCACGGTGCGGGCCCAGGTGCGCACGGCGTCCATGCCCGTGTCGGTGATCCGGTAGACCCGCTTGTCGCGGCTTCCGGTCTCCTGGGCGACCATGCGCGACGTCGCGTAACCGGCCTTCTCCAGCCGCTTCAGCTCGCTGTAGATCTGACTGAACGACGGGCTCCAGTAGAAGAAGCGCAGGGACCAGTCCGACCACTTCTTGAGGTCGTAACCGGACAGCTCCTCACCGAAGGAGAGCAGTCCGAGCACCGCCCAGCTCGTCGCCGGGAGCCCGGGGAGCCCGTCGTGCCCTGTCTCGGCCGTCTTCTTCTCCGCCACGCCCCGCAGTCTACGGGGGCCCTTCCCGGCACCCCCGTATGCCTGCTAGAAGTATTCCTATTAGAAATAGCGACCTTCAGCGAGGAGGCACCGCGCCATGAAGTTCTCCATGATCTTCGAGGCCCAGCTCGTCGACCCCACCCCCGAACGCGAACGCCAGGTCATCAAGGACTGCGTCGAACAGGCCGTGTTCGCCGAGGAGATGGGCTTCGACCGGATCTGGGCGGTCGAGCACCACTCCCTCACCCAGTACGCGCACATGAGCGCGTCCGAGATCTTCCTGACCTGGGTCGCAGCCCGCACGTCGAAGATCCGTATCGGCCACGGCGTGGTCACCATGCCCTTCGGCTACCAGCACCCCGTGCGGGTAGCCGAGCGCGCCGCCATGCTCGACGTCCTCAGCGACGGCCGGGTCGACATCGGCGCGGGACGCGGCGCCACCAAGCAGGAGATGCGGATGTACGGGGTCCGCCCCGAGGACACGTATCCGCAGATGGAGGAGGCCCTGCGGATCTTCTCGAACGCCTGGCGGGAGGAGGAGTTCGAGTGGCACGGCTCGATCGACATAGGCCCCGGCGCGATCCTGCCCCGGCCCGTCCAGGACCCGCACCCGCCGCTGTTCATGGCCTGCTCCAAGCACGACACCCTCAAGCTGGCCGCCGAACTCGGCATCGGCGCGCTGGTGATGGGCTTCGCCGGCGCCGACGACGTACGCGAGATGCGCAAGGTGTACGACGAGGCCATCGCGACCCGCACCGGTGAGCGCTTCGTCTCCACCGAGGCCAACAACCACCTCTCCGCCCTCTGCCCGACGATCGTCCTCGACGACGCGGAGCGCGCCCTGCGGCTCGGCACGCGCGGGCAGCGCTTCTTCGCCGAGTCCATCGCGCACTGGTACGGCAACGCGCCCGCGCCGACGGGATACGCGGAGGACGAGGACCATGTCGCAGCCCTGGCCAAGGACCGCGAGGAGCTGGTCGCCAAGCTGCACGAGGCGAACATCCCGGCACGGCCCGTCGACACCGGCACGTACAACGCCGAGCACGCCTACGGCGACGCCGAGACGGCCATCTCCTACGTCGAACAGCTCCGCGAGATCGGGGTCGACGAGGTCATGTGCCTGATCCAGATGGGGACCGTGCCGCAGGACGCGTGCATGGAGACCATCCGCCAGTGGGGCGAGAAGGTCATCCCCCACTTCAGGGCGATGGAGGGATGAGCGTGATCTCGCTGGACGGGAAGGTCGTCCTGATCACCGGCGCGGGACGCGGCCAGGGCGCGGCGGAGGCGCGGCTCTTCGCCGAGGCGGGCGCGCGGGTCGTCGTGACGGACGTACGGGAGGAGGAGGGCCGGGACGTCGCCGGGGCACTGGGCGACGCGGGGCTGTTCGTCCGCCATGACGTGTCGGACGCCGGGAGCTGGGCCGAGACGGTCGCGGCGTCCGTACGGGCCTTCGGCCGGATCGACGCCCTCGTCAACAACGCGGCGCTGTGGCGCACCGCGAGCGTCGAGGACGAGACGTACGAGAACTTCGAGACGCTGCTCCGGGTCAATCTGCTCGGTCCCTTCCTGGGCATCCAGGCCGTGCTGCCCGCGCTGAAGGAGGCGGGCGGGGGCTCGATCGTCAACGTCTCGTCGACGGCCGGGCTGGTCGGCATCCCGGGGCACGCGGCGTACGGGTCGACGAAGTTCGGGCTGCGCGGGCTGACCCGCTCGTCGGCACTCGACCTGGCGCGGTACGGGGTGCGGGTCAACTCCGTGCACCCCGGGGCCATCGACACCCCGATGACCGCGGCGGTCTCCGGGCGGGACTGGTCGAAGGTCCCGCTGGGCCGGATGGGGCGGCCGGAGGAGGTCGGTGAGCTGATCCTGTTCCTGGTCTCGGACGCGTCGTCGTACGTCACGGGGACGGAGTTCACGGTGGACGGGGGGCTGACGACCGGATGACCGATCCTCTGACTCCCCTGGCCCGCACGGTGTGCGACGCGATGTCGGCGGGCTTCCCCGCCGCGGACGCGGGCGCGCGGGCGCTGCGCGCGGCGGCCCGTGCGGGTGTGGGCGTGGCGCCGGTGCGCGAGGTGGCCTCGGTGACGGAGACCTCGGCGGCGGGTGTACGGGTGCGGATCTACGACGGGAGCGCGGCGGCCGACGGCGCCCCGGCGGACGCCTCCGCACCGGACGGCGGTGCGCGGAACGCCGCCACCACAGCGGACGGCAGCGCGCCGGACGACGACGCGCGGGACACCACCGCCCCGGCGGACGCCTCCGCACCGGACACCTCCGCACCGGACGCCGTCGCCGGCCCGCCGGTCGTCGTCTTCTTCCACGGCGGCGGCTGGGTGCTCTGCGACCTGGACACACACGACGGCCTGTGCCGCGAACTCGCCCACCGTACGGGTGGCTTGGTGGTCTCCGCCGACTACCGGCGCGCCCCCGAGCACCGGTTCCCCGCCGCCGAGGACGACGCGTACGCCGTCCTCGTATGGGCCGCCGAGCGGTACGGCGGGCGGCCGTTCGTCGTCGCGGGCGACTCCAGCGGCGGGAACCTCGCGGCGGCGGTCGCGCTGCGGGCGCGGGACCGCGGTGGGCCCGCGCTCACGGGGCAACTGCTGTTCTATCCGGCGCTGGACCAGCGGCTGGACGGCGTCTCGGCCTCCGCGTACGCGGAGGGGTTCTTCCACACCACGGCCCATATGCGCTGGTACTGGCAGGAGTACCTGGGCCCGGACGGCGACCCCGTGGCCGCCTCCCCCGGCCTCGCCCCCGACCTGACCGCACTGCCGCCCGCCCTCGTCGTCCTCGCCGACTGCGACCCGCTGCGCGACGAGGGCCTGGCCTACGCCCGGCGCCTCTCGGCCGCGGGCGTCCTCACCCAGGTCCAGCTGCACACCGGCATGTTCCACGGGTTCCTGGGCGCGGCGGGCGTCCTGCCGGAGGCGGACACGGCACTGGGCGGGGCCGCGGCGTGGCTGGCCGCCGTGGGCACCCCCTCGTGAGGCGTACGCCCCGGGTCCAGGACGGCGGAAACGTTTCGCTATCTTGATCGCCGCCGTCCCCACCGGCTGCCGATGACGTACCACCGCGAAGCCCGAGGAGCCGGCTGTGGAATCCGCTGTCACCACCTGCTACCGCCACCCCAAGGTGGAGAGCCATGTCCGCTGCACGCGCTGCGACCGCTACATCTGCCCCGACTGCATGCGCGAGGCGTCGGTCGGCCACCAGTGCGTGGAGTGTGTGAAGGAGGGCCTGAAGAGCATCCGGCAGGCGCGTACGGCCTTCGGCGGCAGATTCACCGGCGCGTCCGCGACGGTGACGTACGCGCTGATCGGCCTCAACCTCGTCGCGTATCTGGCCGAGTTGGCGGTGCCGGCCCTGGTCGACCGGTTCGGGATGCTCGGCGCGGGGCTGGTGGACTCGGCCGGGCAGCGGTACTACTACGAACCCGGCCCGCTGGTCGGGCTCGGGTTCGAGCCGGTGGGCGTGGTGGCCGGCGAGTGGTACCGGCTGCTCACGGGTGCGTTCCTGCATCTGAACGCGGCGAGTTCGACGTTCGGCATCATCCATGTCGTCCTGAACATGTTCGCGCTCAAGAACCTGGGCCCGGTCGTGGAGAGCCAGCTCGGCCGGGCCCGGTTCGTCGCCCTCTACCTGCT
Organism: Streptomyces sp. NPDC000410; assembly: GCF_040300305.1. NCBI lineage: Bacteria > Bacillati > Actinomycetota > Actinomycetes > Kitasatosporales > Streptomycetaceae > Streptomyces > Streptomyces sp. NPDC000410. The sequence continues at coordinate 123,985 of NZ_JBEPDM010000007.1, read as the reverse complement.
GTCCGCGCTCGGCGGCTGCGTCCTCGTGTACCTCATCTCACCGGACGACCTCGTCGTGGGCGCGTCGGGCGCGATCTTCGGACTGGGCGGAGCCTTCTACGTCATCAGCCGCCGGCTGAACCACGACATGAGGGCGGTCAACCGCTTCATGGGCGGCTTCCTCCTCTGGATGCTGATCTCCGCCGCGTTCACCTCCTGGGAGGGCCACCTGGGCGGCCTCCTCGCGGGCGGCGCCCTCACGGCGGCCTTCGCCTACGCCCCGCAGAGCCGCCGCACCGTGCTCCATGCCGTCGCCTGCGCGGGGATGCTGGCGCTGCTGGTCACGCTGGTGGCGTTGAAGACGTCGTCGCTCACGGCGTGGGCGGCCTGAGATCTGACGTCACGTCAGGCGTTCTCCACGGTCCAGCCGACGCCGCCGACCCCCGTGCTGTAGACGGGACAGTGGCCGTGCGACTGCCCGTAGCCCCCGGGGCCGAGGGTCACCCAGTCCCCGGAGACATCGAAGGCCAGGCCGCAGACGACCTCCGCGCGGAAGCGGATGGTGCCGCCGGTGTTGTTGGTGCAGTCGGCGATGCCGTGGTGGGTGTCGTTCTCGTGGACGAACCCGACGCAGTCGACGGCCGCGGCGGCGCGCGGTTCGCCCGCCGAGGCGTGCGGCGCAGAGAGCGGTACGACGGCGGCGGCCAGGGCGAGCGCGTACGCGGGGAAACGGATCCTGGGTGTCATGGCTCCTCCTCGGTGGATTGTGCCGCCATAGCTCCCCAAGATCATCCGCACCGACACCGACGGTCCCCCGTACGTGTGAGCCTGTGCCCCGGCGGGGCGGCGCGATCACTCGGTCGCGCCGCCCCGCCGGACCGCTTCGCCCAGCCTTCGTTCAGCCCCTGAACAGCTGCGTGTTCAGTGCGGCTCCGTGACCGGCCGGGTGAGCCGGACGGTCAGGGCGGTCAGCGCGCTGACGACCGCCGCCGTGATGAGCGCGCCGGTGACGGAGATCGCGTCGACGACGGGTCCTCCGAAGAACGCGCCGAGCGCGATGGCCAGGTTGAACACCGAACGGGTGGCCGGCAGCGCGGGCAACAGGAAGGACAGCACGGCCACGACGAGCAGGCCGCCACTGACCTGGTCCTGCTCGACGACGCGATCGCGGCGCCGCTGTGGTATCGGCTGCTCGTGAGCGGCGAGCCCCTGACCGCCGAGTACGCGGACCGGATCGTCGAGGGGTCGCTGAGCGCGGCCCTCGCCCACAAGCCGCAGCCATGACCACGGCCGCGTGGCCCGTAGCGGGGCGCGCGGGCCGGTACGGGCCACGACATGACGCGGCGCCTGCCCTTACGGTCCGGTCGGGGACTAGGGCAGGCGCCGTGTCAGGTCCGTACTCCGTTGTACGGATCGTCTGGTGGGGTCAGACCGTCAGAGCACGGTCCGTCGGGCGGATCGGGGCCGGCAGCTCGCTCGCGCCGGTGAGGTAGCGGTCCACGCCACGGGCCGCCGAGCGGCCCTCGGCGATGGCCCAGACGATGAGGGACTGGCCGCGGCCCGCGTCACCTGCGACGTAGACGCCGTCGACGTTCGTGGCGAAGTCGGCGTCCCGCGCGACGTTGCCGCGCTCGTCCAGCTCGACGCCGAACTGCGAGACGAGACCGTTCTCGACGTCCGTGCCGGTGAAGCCCATGGCGAGCGTGACCAGCTGGGCCGGGATCTTCCGCTCGGAGCCGGGCTTCTGGGTGAGCTTGCCGTCGACGAACTCGACCTCGACGAGGTGCAGGAACTGGACGTTGCCGTCCTCGTCGCCCTCGAAGTGGGTGGTGGAGACGGAGTAGACCCGCTCGCCGCCCTCCTCGTGCGCGGACGTGACCTTGTAGAGCATCGGGAACGTCGGCCAGGGCTGGTGGCCCGGGCGGTCGTCCGACGGCCGGGGCATGATCTCCAGCTGGGTGACGGAGGCCGCGCCCTGGCGGTGGGCCGTACCGACGCAGTCGGCACCCGTGTCGCCGCCGCCGATGACGACGACGTGCTTGCCCTCGGCGGTGATCGGCGGGGCCACGAAGTCGCCCTCGACGACCTTGTTGGCCAGCGGCAGGTACTCCATCGCCTGGTGGATGCCGTTCAGCTCACGGCCGGGCACCGGCAGATCGCGGGCGGTCGTGGCACCGGCGGCGATGACGACGGCGTCGTAGCGGCGGCGCAGCTTCGCCGCGTCGATGTCGCGGCCGATCTCCACGCCCGTGCGGAACTTGGTGCCCTCCGCGCGCATCTGCTCGATGCGGCGGTTGATGTGCCGCTTCTCCATCTTGAACTCGGGGATGCCGTAGCGCAGCAGTCCGCCGATGCGGTCGGCGCGCTCGTACACGGCCACCGTGTGGCCCGCCCGGGTCAGCTGCTGGGCGGCGGCGAGACCCGCCGGGCCGGAGCCGATGACGGCGACGGTCTTGCCGGACAGCCGCTCGGGCGGCTGCGGCTTGACGTCGTTGGCGTCCCACGCCTTGTCGATGATGGAGACTTCGACGTTCTTGATGGTGACGGCCGGCTGGTTGATGCCGAGGACGCACGCCGCCTCGCACGGAGCGGGGCACAGGCGGCCCGTGAACTCCGGGAAGTTGTTCGTGGCGTGCAGCCGCTCGCTGGCGGCCTGCCAGTCCTCACGGTAGGCGTAGTCGTTCCACTCGGGAATCAGGTTCCCCAGCGGACAGCCGTTGTGGCAGAACGGGATGCCGCAGTCCATGCAGCGCCCGGCCTGCTTGCTGATGATCGGCAGCAGGGACTTGGGAACGTAGACCTCGTTCCAGTCCTTGAGGCGGTCGCCCACCGGACGGGTCTGGGCGACTTCGCGCCCGGTGGTCAGGAAGCCCTTGGGGTCAGCCATTGGTCGCCGCCTCCATCATCTTCTCGGTGGTCTCCTGCTCGGAGAGACCGGCGAGCTCAGCGGCGTCCTTGGCGGCGAGCACTGCCTTGTACGTGGTCGGGATGATCTTGCTGAACCGGGCCACGGCCGTGGTCCAGTCGGCGAGGAGCTTCTCGGCGACGGTGGAGCCCGTCTCCTCGTGGTGGCGGCGCACGACGTCGTGCAGCCACTGCTCGTCGGTGTCGCTCAGGGCCTCGACGGCGCCGACGTTGCCGACGTTGACGTTGTCCTTGTCGAGGTCGATGACGTACGCGACACCGCCGGACATGCCGGCCGCGAAGTTACGTCCCGTCTCGCCGAGGACGACGGCGTGACCGCCGGTCATGTACTCGCAGCCGTGGTCGCCCACGCCCTCCGAGACGACCAGCGCACCGGAGTTGCGGACGCAGAAGCGCTCGCCGGTGCGGCCGCGCAGGAACAGCTCGCCGCCGGTCGCGCCGTAGGCGATCGTGTTGCCGGCGATCGTCGAGTACTCGGCGAGGTGGTCGGCGCCGCGGTCCGGGCGGACGACGACGCGGCCGCCGGACAGGCCCTTGCCGACGTAGTCGTTGGCGTCGCCCTCCAGGCGGAGCGTGACACCGCGCGGCAGGAAGGCGCCGAAGGACTGGCCGGCCGAGCCGGTGAAGGTGATGTCGATGGTGTCGTCGGGCAGGCCCGCACCGCCGAACTTCTTCGTCACCTCGTGGCCGAGCATGGTGCCGACGGTCCGGTTGATGTTCCGGATCGCGACCCGGGCGCGGACCGGCCGGGCCTCCTCGACGGAGGAAGCGGCCAGCGCGTCGGCCGCCAGCTCGATCAGCTCGTTGTCCAGGGCCTTCTCCAGGCCGTGGTCCTGCTCGATCAGCTGGTGGCGCACGGCGCCCTCGGGCAGCTCGGGCACGTAGAAGAGCGGCTCCAGGTCGAGGCCCTGCGCCTTCCAGTGCGTCACGGCCTTGGCGGTGTCCAACAGCTCGGCGTGGCCGACGGCCTCCTGCAGCGTGCGGAAGCCCAGCTCGGCGAGCAGCTCGCGGACCTCTTCGGCGATGAACTCGAAGAAGTTGACGACGAACTCGGCCTTGCCGGAGAACCGCTCCCGCAGGACCGGGTTCTGGGTGGCGATACCGACCGGGCAGGTGTCCAGGTGGCAGACGCGCATCATCACGCAGCCGGAGACGACGAGCGGCGCGGTCGCGAAACCGAACTCCTCGGCGCCGAGCAGCGCGGCGATGACGACGTCACGGCCGGTCTTGAGCTGACCGTCGGTCTGCACGACGATGCGGTCGCGCAGGCCGTTGAGCAGCAGCGTCTGCTGGGTCTCGGCGAGGCCGAGCTCCCAGGGGCCACCCGCGTGCTTCAGCGACGTGAGCGGCGAGGCGCCGGTGCCGCCGTCGTGGCCCGAGATGAGCACCACGTCGGCGTGCGCCTTGGACACACCGGCCGCGACCGTGCCGACACCGACCTCCGACACCAGCTTCACGTGGATACGCGCCACGGGGTTGGCGTTCTTGAGGTCGTGGATCAGCTGAGCCAGGTCCTCGATGGAGTAGATGTCGTGGTGCGGCGGCGGGGAGATCAGGCCGACACCCGGGGTGGAGTGCCGGGTCTTGGCGACCCACGGGTAGACCTTGTGGCCGGGCAGCTGGCCGCCCTCACCGGGCTTGGCTCCCTGGGCCATCTTGATCTGGATGTCGTCCGCGTTGACCAGGTACTCGGACGTCACACCGAAGCGGCCGGAGGCGACCTGCTTGATCGACGAGCGGCGCGCCGGGTCGTACAGGCGCTCCGGGTCCTCGCCGCCCTCACCGGTGTTGGACTTGCCGCCCAGCTGGTTCATGGCGATGGCGAGGGTCTCGTGCGCCTCGCGGGAGATCGAGCCGTACGACATGGCGCCGGTGGAGAAGCGCTTGACGATCTCGCTGACCGGCTCGACCTCGTCGATGGAGATCGACTCGCGGTCGGACGAGAAGTTGAACAGGCCGCGCAGCGTCATCAGGCGCTCGGACTGCTCGTTCACGCGGTCCGTGTACTTCTTGAAGATGTCGTACCGCTTGTTGCGCGTGGCGTGCTGGAGGCGGAAGACCGTCTCCGGGTCGAACAGGTGCGGCTCGCCCTCGCGGCGCCACTGGTACTCGCCACCGATCTCCAGCGCGCGGTGCGCCGGCGCGATGCCGCTGGCCGGGTACGCCTTGGCGTGCCGGGCGGCGACCTCCTGGGCGACGACGTCGAGGCCGGCGCCGCCGATCTTGGTGGCCGTACCGTCGAAGTACTTGGCGACGAAGGCCTCGTCGAGGCCGACGGCCTCGAAGACCTGGGCGCCGCGGTAGGAGGCGACGGTGGAGATGCCCATCTTCGACATGACCTTGAGGACGCCCTTGCCGAGCGCGTAGATCAGGTTGCGGATGGCCTTCTCGGGCTCGATGCCCTCGATGAACGTACCGGCGCGCAGCAGGTCCTCGACCGACTCCATCGCCAGGTACGGGTTGACGGCGGCGGCGCCGTAACCGATGAGCAGCGCGACGTGGTGCACCTCGCGGACGTCACCGGCCTCGACCAGCAGGCCCACCTGGGTGCGCTGCTTGGTGCGGATGAGGTGGTGGTGGACGGCGGCGGTGAGCAGCAGCGACGGGATCGGCGCGTGCTCGGCGTCGGAGTGCCGGTCGGAGAGGACGATCAGGCGGGCGCCGTCCTCGATGGCGGCGTCGGCCTCGGCGCAGATCTCCTCGATCCGGGCGGCGAGGGCCTCGCCGCCGCCGCTGACCCGGTAGAGGCCGGAGAGCGTGGCGGCCTTCATGCCGGGCATGTCGCCGTCGGCGTTGATGTGGATGAGCTTGGCCAGCTCATCGTTGTCGATCACCGGGAAGGGCAGGGTGACGCTGCGGCACGACGCGGCGGTCGGGTCCAGCAGGTTGCCCTGGGGGCCGAGGGACGAGTGCAGCGAGGTGACGAGCTCCTCGCGGATGGCATCCAGCGGCGGGTTCGTGACCTGCGCGAACAGCTGGGTGAAGTAGTCGAACAGGAGGCGGGGCCGCTCGGAGAGGGCCGCGATCGGGGAGTCCGTACCCATGGAGCCCAGCGGCTCACCGCCGGTGCGGGCCATCGGCGCAAGGATGACGCGGAGCTCTTCCTCGGTGTAGCCGAAGGTCTGCTGGCGGCGGGTGACCGAGGCGTGGGTGTGGACGATGTGCTCGCGCTCGGGGAGGTCCTCGAGCTCGATGATCCCGGTCTCCAGCCAGTCCTGGTACGGGTTCTCGGCGGCCAGGCCGGCCTTGATCTCGTCGTCCTCGATGATGCGGTGCTCGGCGGTGTCGACGAGGAACATCTTGCCCGGCTGGAGGCGGCCCTTGCGGACGACCTTGGCGGGGTCGATGTCGAGGACACCCACCTCGGAGGAGAGGACCACGAGGCCCTCGTCGGTGACCCAGTAGCGGCCGGGGCGCAGACCGTTGCGGTCGAGCACGGCGCCGACCTGGACGCCGTCGGTGAAGGTGACACAGGCCGGGCCGTCCCAGGGCTCCATCATCGTGGAGTGGTACTGGTAGAAGGCGCGCCGGGCCGGGTCCATGGAGTCGTGGTTCTCCCACGCCTCCGGGACCATCATCAGGACGCTGTGCGGGAGCGAGCGGCCGCCGAGGTGGAGCAGTTCCAGGACCTCGTCGAAGGAGGCGGAGTCGGAGGCGTCCGGCGTACAGACGGGGAAGATGCGGTCCAGCTTCTCCGTCCCGCTGCGTCCATTGTCGGCAGAGCCGAACGCGTCGCTGGCCAGCTGCGACTCACGGGCGCGCATCCAGTTGCGGTTGCCCTTGACCGTGTTGATCTCGCCGTTGTGGGCGACGAAGCGGTACGGGTGGGCGAGCGGCCAGCTCGGGAAGGTGTTGGTCGAGAACCGGGAGTGCACGAGGGCGACGGCCGAGGCGCAGCGCCGGTCGGACAGGTCCGGGAAGAAGGGCTCCAGCTGGCCGGTGGTCAGCATGCCCTTGTAGACGATGGTGCGGGCGGAGAGGGAGGGGAAGTACACCCCGACCTCGCGCTCGGCACGCTTGCGCAGGACGAACGCCTTGCGGTCCAGCACGATGCCGGTCGACGTCCCGTCGGCCACGAACAGCTGGCGGAAGGCCGGCATGGTGGAGCGGGCGGTGGCGCCGAGCAGCTCGGGGGCCACGGGGACCTCGCGCCAGCCGAGGACGGTGAGGCCTTCCTCGGCCGCGATCGCCTCGATCCGCTCGACGGCCTGTGCGGAGCCGTCGACGGGGAGGAAGGCGATACCGACGGCGTACGAACCCGCCTCGGGGAGCTCGAATCCGGTGACCTCGCGCAGGAACGCGTCGGGGACCTGGAAGAGGATGCCGGCGCCGTCACCCGAGTCGGGCTCGGAGCCGGTGGCGCCGCGGTGCTCCAGATTGCGCAGAACGGTCAACGCCTGCTCGACCAGCTCGTGGCTGGCAACACCGGTGAGGGTGGCCACGAACCCGACACCACAGGCGTCGTGTTCGTTACGGGGGTCGTACATTCCCTGCGGAGCAGGGCGACCGTCCATGGGCGACCAGGCGTCGGAACGCATCGGCTCTCCCGTCGTCGTCGTGGCATGTGCAAGTGCCGAGGGACGACGTTGGCCCTCCGCTGAAATTTCGTGCAGGTTACATGATGGGGCGTTTTCCGGTCAGCGGAAGGGGCATTCCATCATGCGGACACCGTCGGTGGGGGTAGGTCGATGCGGTGCGGGTGTGTGGGGGGCGGGTGCGGACGGATCGACGTCCGTCGTCCCGGTGCAGAGCAGGCTTCATTGCCCGCGGCGCTTACGGCTCATGCCCGGTGGTAAAGCTTTCGAAACCGCCGGGTAATGGCTGCTTATGTGGAGCCGCGGACAGTGTCTCATCGGCGAGCGGATTCAGCACCGGGACGTACGTCACAGACGGCTTGCGGGGAGGGGGAGTTGAGGCCGGACGGCAGTAAAGGCCTGCGAATGACAGGTCGCGCGAGCCTGGGGCCTTCGAGGTTGCGGGGTTACATCCGTTCGGGCGCCGAATTTCTGACCTGAACGGCTCGCGGCGGCGGCTTGCGACCGCCGCGCGTCACCCGCACCGGGCGGTCGAACGGGCCGAATGGCCGCTGGAACCGGAACGTCGGGCGGCCGGGCCTGACCGCCGGACGGTCCGGACTGGGCACGACCGCCGGACCCCTGGGCCGGCGGAACATCCAGACCACCGGACGGTCCAGACCGGGCAGGGCCGCCGGACCCCTGGGCCGCCGGAACATCCAGACCACCGGACGGTCCAGACCGGGCATGACCGCCGGACTCCTGGGCCACCGGACCGTCCGGACCGCTGGGCCGCTGGGCCGGGCCCTCGCCCCGTGCCGAGCCGTCAGACCGCCGCGCCGATGAGTGAGCCGACCCCGTACGTCACCGCCGCAGCGGCTCCGCCCAGCGCGAGCTGGCGCAGACCGCTGAACCACCAGCCCCGGGCCGTCACCCTGGCCACCAGCGCGCCGCAGCCGAAGAGCCCGGCGAGCGCCAGCAGCACGGCCGGCCAGAGCGCCGTGGCGCCGAGCAGGTACGGCAGCACGGGCAGCAGCGCGCCGAGCGCGAACGACCCGAAGGACGACACGGCGGCGACGGTCGGCGACGGCAGATCGTCCGGGTCGATACCGAGCTCCTCGCGGGCGTGGATCTCCAGTGCCTGCTCCGGGTCCCGGGACAGCTGCATCGCCACCTCGCGGGCGAGCGGCGGCTCGACCCCCCGGGCCACGTACAGCGCGGCGAGCTCCTCCATCTCGTCGACGGGGTGCTTGCGCAACTGCTGGCGCTCGACATCCAGTTCCGCCTGGACGAGTTCGCGCTGCGAGGCCACGGAGGTGTACTCTCCGGCCGCCATGGAGAAGGCTCCCGCCGCGAGCCCGGCGAGGCCGGTGATCACGATGGCCTGCTGGGACGCGGAGCCGCCCGCGACACCGGTCATCAGGGCGAGGTTGGAGACGAGTCCGTCCATCGCGCCGAACACCGCGGGACGCAGCCAGCCGCCGTTCACATCGCGGTGCGTGTGATTGTCGCGGTGCGCCTCGTGCAGTACGGCTTCGGTCTCGATGATGGACACAGCTCTCCCCTTGCTCCCAGAGCGGGTTCGCAACGGCGCCCGCCCCCCTCGATGCCTCGAAAGTACGCCCCATGTAAGGGGCGCGCCAGCAAGGCAGGCTTTACTTACCTGGGGGCCGCGGCGTACTGCCGAGCGAGTGACACAGGGCCTTCCGGACGCGCGCGGCGCGCCCCGCGTGGCACAGATCCAGGACAGGCTCTGTGCCGTACAAAGGGGTGACTCGGTGGAGTGGATTGCATGCGATCGGGCCCGCGGCGCACTGCTCGGACTCGCCGTCGGTGACGCGCTCGGGGCGCCCGCGGAGAACATGCGGCCGTCCGAGATCCGCCGCCGATGGGGGCGGATCGAAGGCTTCGTCAGCGACAGCCCGGCGGGCACGGACGACACGGAGTACGCGATCTTCTCCGGGCTGTTGCTGGCCCGGCACGGCTCGGCGCTCACGGTGTCGCACGTCGAGAACGCCTGGCACCACTGGATCGCGGACCTCGACGAGGGGCCCTTCCGGGGCGCCGGGTTCAGTGAACGCGGCACCCTGGAGAACCTCCGCCGGGGCCTGGCCGCCCCGATCACGGCCCAGCACCGGCACGCCTGGAGCGACGGCCTCGCGATGAGAGCCGCCCCCTTCGGCGTCTTCGCGGCGGGCCGCCCCGAGGAGGCCGCGCGGCTCGTGGCCATCGACGGCTGCGTCAGCCACGACGGGGAGGGGATCTACGGCGGCCAGGCGGTGGCGGCGGGCGTCGCGGCGGCGGTGGCCGGCGCGGGCCCCGCCGGGGTCATCGGCGCGGCGCTCTCCGTCGTCCCGATGGACTCCTGGACCGCGCGCTCCATGCGCCGCGCGGTCGTCGCGGCGGAGCGGACGGGCCCCGACCCGCTCAGCCGCGAACGCACCGTCCGCTCCGCCGTCGTCATCGGCGGCTACCCCTGGACGGACCTCGCCCCCGAGGCGGTCGGCCTCGCCTTCGGCGCCTTCGCGGCGGCGCGCGGCGACTTCCGTACGTCCGTGCTCACCGCGGTCAACATGGGCCGCGACGCCGACACCACGGCGGCGGTCGCGGGCGCCCTCGCCGGAGCGATGTCGGGGGCGTCCTCGATCCCCCCGGACTGGGCCGCCGCGATCGGCCCGGTCCACGGCAGCTGCCTCCCCTCGATGCGCGGCTACCACGTCCTGGACATCGCCGACCTCCTCACCCCGTACGACGACACCGAGGCCCTCTCATGACCCCCGGCCCCCTGGACCCGACCCCCCACACCGACGCGGACCCGACCCCGTACACCGAACACACCGGCCCCCCGAGCCCCTCCGATGCCCCCCTCCCCCCGGGGGACCCCCGACCCCCGTCGGAGCCCGGTCCGACGCTCCATACGGAGGCCCTCCCGGGCGCGCCCCGGGAGGAAACCCCGGCGGAATACCGGGTGGGCCCGCTCCAGGAGGAAGCCCGGGCAGAGCCCCAGACGGAGACGTCGGTGCGAGGCACCCTCGACGCCCGGGAGCCCCACACGGATCCCCGGGTGAGAGCCCGGGGCGGGCCCCGGGTCGAGGCCCAGGCAGAGCCACGGGCCGAGACCCGCGCTGGCGCGCTCCGGGAAACCCGGGCCGAGCCCCGGGTCGGAACCCGCGCGGAACCGGGGACGGCGCCCCGGGGCGAAGCCGTGGGCGAGGCCCCGGCGGACACCCCGGCAAGACCCCAGGTGAGCGCCCGGACCGAAACCCGGGCAGGGGCCCCGGCACGGCCCCGGACGGACACCCACACCGACGTGCTCCGGGAGGAAGCCCCGAGGGGAGCCCCGGGAGACTCCCTCGCGAGCGCGCTTCGGGAGGAAGCGCCGCTGGGGCCCCGGACGGAGCCCCCGGCCGAGGCCCCGGTGTCACCCCGGGCGAAGACCGGGGTGCGTGCCTGGATCAGGAGCCGGGCCGGGGCCCCGGCCGGGGCATGGGCCGGTGGGCTCACCGGGGGCCGCGTCCGGGCCCCCGTGGAGGGTGCGGCTTCGGTCACGCGGCGCGGTCGGATCGAGGGCGTGCTCCTCGGGCTCGCCGCGGGGGATGCCGCCGGGTGGCCCGCCGCGCGGCACCGGGCCGCGCGGATGCCCGAGTGGACCCGGCGGCTGACCCGGGAGCTGGACACCTTCGCCGAGCAGAACGCCACGACCACCCTCCCCGTCCCCATCGCCCTCAACCAGCCCCCCGAACCCCTCCGGCTCGGCCCGTCCGACGACGCCGAATGGGCCGCCTTCGCCGCCGAGACCGTGCTCACCGCCGGCGGCGAGCACTTCCACGGCCTCACGCTGGGGCGCCGTATGCGCGCCGCCGTCGACCTCGCCTGGAACTCCCTCGCCGGTGAGGTCGCCGCGGCCGCCGCGCGCGCGCCCGAGGTCGAGTCCGCCGTGCTCCCCCTGCGCGCCCGGATCTCCGTACGCGCCGGTCTCGGCAACCTCGCCACCGGTCTGCGCCCGCCCGCCACCGGCCACGACAACCCGCACTACTTCGACGACGCCGCCTGCGTACGCGCCGCCGTACTCGCCGTCGTCCACCCCGGCGACCCGCAGGCCGCCGCCGAACTCGCCGAGTTCGACGCCCGCTACACCCAGGACGGCGACGGAGTCCACGGCGCGCGCGCCATGGCGGCCGCGGTCGCCGCCGCGCTCGGCGGAGCGCCCGTGGACGACTCCGTGGACGCCGCCCTCGCCCAGCTCCCCGACGTCACCGAGATCGGCCGCAACGCCCGGCACGCCGTCAAGCTGGCCCGCAACGCCGACGACGCCTTCTCGCTCGTCCCCCTCCTGGAACACCAGATCGTCGACCACGTCTACAGCTACGGCATCGCCGCCGCCGAGACCGTCCCCGTCGCCCTCGCCCTCGCCACCGCAGCCCGCGGCGAGGTGACCGGCGCGATCCCGGCCGCCGCCTGCCTGTCCCGCGTCGCCGACTCCGCGCCCGCCCTCGCCGGGGCGCTGACCGGCGCGCTCGGCGGCGGCGCCGCCGTGCCCGCCGCCTGGCGGGACGCCTGCCGCACCCTCGCCGGCTGCGCCCTCCCCCGCCTCGCCGGCACCGACCTCGTGGAGCTCGCCAAACTGCTCGCCCGCACGCTGCGCCAGTAGAGCCTGTCCGGTGGATCAGGCTGGATCCGCGAGCCCAGCATGATCCACCGGGCAGGCCCTAACTCCCTCTGTCGGATACGAATCCCCGACTCAGCGTTCCCCACCCGCGACCGCCCCGGGTGGACAATTCCGACATGACACCCCCCAGGCTCACGACACTCGATGACCGGATCACGGGCTCCCTCGTCGGCGCGGCGGTCGGCGACGCCCTCGGCGGACCGGTCGAGGGGTACACCCCGGAACAGATCGTGGAACGGCACGGCGGCCGCGTACACGGCATCGTCGGCCCGTGGCACGGCGACGACTGGCGCACCGCCCGCCCCATCGCGCCGTACCACAAGGGCGACGGCCACGTCACCGACGACACCCTGATGACGCACGCCCTGATCCGCGTCTACGGGACCGTACGCGACCACCTCGACGCCTACGCCGTCGCCGACCACCTCGTCCCCGACCTCCTCTCCGTCCCACGCTGGATCCCCGAACTCGAAGCCGAAGCCCTCCCCCTCCAGCGCGTCTTCCTCGCCGAGAAGTGGCTCGCCGCCCGCATCCACTACGGCCACGCCGACCCGCGCGAGGCGGGCACCGGCAACATCGTCAACTGCGGCGCCGCGATGTACATGGCGCCGGTCGGCCTGGTCAACGCCGCCAACCCGGCCGCCGCCTACGCCGAGGCGCTCGACATCGCGGGCGCCCACCAGTCCTCCTACGGCCGTGAGGCGGCGGGCGTCCTCGCGGCAGCGGTCGCCGCGGCCTGCGTACCCGGCGCGACCCCCACGACGGTCGTCGACACCTGCCTCTCCCTCGCCAAGGACGGGACGCGTCCGGCGATCGAGGCGGTGGCCGAAGTCGCCGCCCGGCACAGTGACTTCGAACCGGCCCTGCGCCCCCTGCGCGAGGCCGTCGCCCCGTTCGACACCGTCGGCCCCGACTACCGCGCCCCCTCCCTCGCCGCCCGCCGCCCTTCCCGGCTGCACTCCATCGAGGAGCTCCCCATCGCCCTGGGCATGCTGCTCATCGGCGACGGCGACTACCGCCGTACCGTCCTCGGCTCCGTCAACTACGGCCGCGACTGCGATTCCATCGCCACCATGTCCGGCGCGATCGCGGGCGCCCTGTACGGCGAGGAGCCGATCCCCACCGACTGGGTGAAGACCGTGGCGGAGGCGAGCCGCCTCGATCTGCACGCTCCGGCACGGACGCTGACGGAGGTCACGTACGAGATGTTCGCCCGCGACACGGAGCGCCGCCGCGCCCACGAGGCCGACTTCGCCCAGCTGACGGTCCGCCGATGACGGACCTCCGCCTCACCTGGGTCCAGCCGGAGGACCTGATCGGCCACGAACTCCGCCAGGCCGCGGAGGACGGCCGCGACGCCTCGGAGATCGCCCACCGGTGGCGGTCCGCGGGCGGCCCCCCGGCGCCCCGCCACGCGGGCGCGTCCCCGGCCCCCGCGCCCCCGCACCTGCGCGATCTGGCGATCCAGCTGCTGGACGAACTGTCCGCGCTCCCTTCCCCGTTGGCCGCCGACGAACCGACGGAGCTGTCGGCCGTCGTGGCGCTCTGCCCCGACTGGCCGGCTCCTGCCACCGCCCACGAGACGCTCCCGGCCCCCCTCCTCCACCGGCTCCACGCCGCCTGGCTCGGCCGGGCCGCCGGGTGCCTGCTCGGCAAGCCCGTCGAGAAGCTGCCCCTGCCCGCCATCCGCGCCCTCGCCCGCGCCGCCGGCAACTGGCCGCTCACCACCTGGTTCACCGAGAAGGGCGTCCCTCCCGAACTGCTGCGCGCACACCCCTGGAACCGCCGTTCCGCCACCACCTCCCTTGCCGAGAACATCGACGGCATGCCCGAGGACGACGACCTCAACTACCCCCTCCTCAACCTGCTGCTGCTCCAGCGCCACGGTCGCTCCTTCCACACGTGCGACGTCGCCCGGCTCTGGCTGGACGAACTCCCCGCCGGCCGTACCTTCACCGCCGAACGCGCCGCCTACCGCAACCTCCTCTCCGGCATCGAGCCACCTCTCACCGCCTCCCACCACAACCCGTTCCGCGAATGGATCGGCGCCGCCATCCGCGCCGACGTGCACGGCTGGACCCACCCCGGCGACCCGGCGGCCGCCGCCGCGCAGGCGCACCGGGACGCGTCCCTCACCCACACCGCCAACGGCGTGTACGGCGCGATGTTCCTCGCCGCCGCGCTCGCCGACGCGGCCACCGGCAGCACCGACGTCCACCAGTGCCTGCGCACCGGCCTGCGCGTGGTCCCGCCCCGCTCCCGCCTCGCCGCCGCCGTCCGCCTCGGCATCGATACGGCTGCCGCACACACCGACTTCGACGACGTCGTGGACCGCCTCCACACCGCCTACGGCACGTACCACTGGGTGCACGTCATCCCCAACACCGCCCTCCTCTCCGCCGCCCTCACCCACGCCGACGGCGACTTCACCGGCTCCATCTGCCGTGCCGTGTCCGGCGGCTGGGACACCGACTCCAACGGCGCCACCGCCGGCTCCCTCGCCGGACTGCTCGCCGGCCATCCGGACCGGCTGCCCGAGCGGTGGACCGCCCCGCTCAAGAACCGGCTCGCCACCACCGTCGCCGGATTCGACGGCACCGGATTCGACTCCCTCGCCCACGCCACCCTTCAGGAGGTTCTCGGCCCATGACCGGCATCGTGGTGCTCGGCAGCACCAACATGGACCTCGTCGCCTACGTCCCGAAGGCCCCCGGGCGCGGAGAGACCGTGACGGGACGCGAGTTCCGTACGGTCCCCGGCGGCAAGGGCGCCAACCAGGCCGTCGCCGCCGCCCGCGCCGGCGGCGCCGTGTCGATGATCGGCGCCGTGGGCACCGACGACTTCGGCGGACGCCTGCGGGCCACGCTCGACGGCTCCGGCGTCGACACCGATCTGCTGCGCACCACCGAAGGGCCCTCCGGAACCGCGCACATCGTCGTGGACGACGAGGGCGGCAACGCGATCGTCGTCATCCCCGGCGCCAACGGCACCGTCGACCACCTCACCCCCGGCGACGAAGGCCTCATCGCCACCGCCGAGGCGCTCCTCCTCCAGCTCGAACTCCCCCTTCCCGGCGTGACCGCCGGTGCCGAGGCCGCCCGCCGTCATGGCGTACGGACCATCCTCACCCCCGCCCCCGCGCAGCCACTTCCTCCCGAACTGCTCGCCGCCACCAGCCTGTTGGTGCCCAACGAGCACGAGGCCGCCGCGCTCACCGGCATCGCCGACCCGCACGCCGCCGTCGAGGCGCTGCTCCGGCAGGTGCCCGAGGTCGTGATCACCCTGGGCGCGGCCGGCAGCCTCTACGCCGCCCGCGGCGCCCGGCCGGTCACCGTCCCCGCCCCGCACGTCCGCGCCGTCGACACGACCGCCGCGGGCGACACCTTCGTCGGCGCCCTCGCCGTGGCCCTCGTCGAGGGCAGGCCGATGCCCGCCGCGATGGCCTGGGCATCGGCGGCCGCAGCGCTCTCCGTCCAGCACGAGGGCGCCTCGTCCTCCATGCCGTACCGCGTGGAGATCGACGAAGCCGCAGCGGACACCCCGGTCAGCGGTTGACCGCGGCCTCTTCTCCCCTCCGCCGGACACCCCCGAGCCCCCGCAGGAGCCTCGCAAGGAGCCCCCATGCACCACCCCGTCCCCGCCGGAGCCGGCCCGCTCGCCGGGCTGCGCGTCCTCGATCTGGCCACCCTCTTCGCCGGTCCGCTCGCCGCGACGATGCTCGGCGACTTCGGCGCCGACGTCATCAAGGTCGAACACCCCCGCAAACCCGACCCGTCCCGCGGACACGGCCCCGACAAGAACGGCATCGGCCTGTGGTGGAAGCTGCTCGGCCGCAACAAGCGCACCATCACCCTCGACCTGTCCACACCCGGCGGCCGCGACACCCTCCTCCGCCTCGCCGCCACCGCCGACGTCGTCATCGAGAACTTCCGCCCCGGCACCCTGGAGAAGTGGCGGCTCGGCTGGGACGAGCTGAGCACCGCCAACCCCGGACTCGTCCTGGCCCGGGTCACCGGCTTCGGCCAGTTCGGCCCGTACTGTCACCGCCCCGGCTTCGGCACCCTGGCCGAGGCGATGAGCGGCTTCGCCGCCATCACCGGCGAACCCGACGGTCCGCCCACGCTCCCTCCCTTCGGTCTCGCCGACTCGATCGCCGCGCTCGCCACCTCCTACGCCGTCATGACCGCCCTCACCGCCCGCGCCACCGGCGGTCGTGGCCAGGTCGTCGACATGGCCATCATCGAACCGATCCTCACCGTCCTCGGCCCGCAGCCCATCTGGTACGACCAGCTCGGCTACGTCCAGCCGAGGGCCGGCAACCGCTCCCGCAACAACGCCCCGCGCAACACCTACCGCGCGTCCGACGGCTCCTGGCTCGCCGTCTCCACCTCCGCCCAGTCCGTCGCCGAACGCGTCCTGCGGCTCGTCGGGCGCCCCGAGTTCACCCGCGAGCCGTGGTTCGCGACCGGCAGCGGGCGGGCCGAGCACGCCGACGAACTCGACGAGGCGGTGGGCGCCTGGATCGCCCGCCACACCCGTGACGAGGTCGTCGCCGCGTTCGAGAAGGCGGAGGCGGCGGTCGCCCCCGTCTACGACATCCGCGACGTCATGGACGATCCCCAGTACCGCGCGCTCGACAGCGTCACCGAGGTGCCCGACCCGGAGCTCGGGCCGATCCGTATGCAGAACATCCTTTTCCGCCTCTCCGACACTCCTGGTGCCATCCGCTGGGCCGGCCGGCCCCACGGCGCGGACACCGACACGGTCCTGGCCGAGCTCGGGCTCACCCCCGATCGCATCACCGCGCTGCGCGCCGAGGGCGCGCTATGACCCCGCCCCTGGCAGCCCCCGCTCCGCCCGTCGGCCCGGAGACCGCCCCCCTCACCTGGCTGTACGCCCCCGGCGACCATCCCGATGTCGTCCACAAGGCCCTGTCCTGCGGAGCCGACATCGTCATCGTCGACCTCGAGGACGCGGTCGCTCCCGACCGCAAGAACTACGCCCTCGCGGCGACCGCCGAACTGCTCGCCTCCCCTCACCCCGTGCCCGTTCATGTCCGGATCCACGCAGAGCAGGACATCGCGGCGCTGGCCGGACTTCCGGGCCTGTCCGCACTGCGTATCCCCAAGGTGACACACGCCACTGACATCCGGGGTCCGGCGACGCTCGCCCCGGGGACGGAGCTGTACGCACTGCTGGAATCGGCGACCGGCGTCGAGCACGCGTACGCGATCGCGACCGCCGATCCCGCGGTCCGCGGAATCGCGCTCGGGGAGGCGGATCTCCGCGCCGACCTGGGCGTACGGGACGACCGCGGGCTCGACTGGCCGCGCAGCCGCATCGTGGTCGCGGCCCGCGCGGCCGGCCTCGCACCGCCACCGCAGTCCGTGTTCCCGGACATCCGCGACCTGGACGGCCTCGCCGACTCCTGCGCCCACGGCCGCGCCCTCGGCTTCCTGGGCCGGGCGGCGATCCACCCCCGGCAGCTCCCGGTCATCGAGCGGGCGTATCTGCCGGGCCCGGAGGAGGTGGAGGCGGCGGAGGAGATCGTCAAGGCGGCGGCGACGGACGCGGGCGCGCTGGCGCTGCCCGACGGCCGCTTCGTCGACGCGGCGGTCGTGGCGGCGGCCCACCGCACGCTGTCCCTGGCCCGCCGCGGCGACTGACCCGTCCGACGCCCGGCCCACGGCCCCGAACGGGGTTCCGGAGTGCCCGGCGCGTGGGACGGCCGCAGGCCGGTGGTACCGGACGCCGGTGGGGCGAACGCCGAGGGCCGCCCGGCTGGTGCAGCCGGGCGGCCCTTGGGTGTGTGGAGCGTGTGTGAGCGGGAGCGGGGTCAGCTCTTGCCCGCGGAACCCGAGTCCGCCGGTTCCCCGTCGCGCTCCTTGCCCGCGGTACCGGGCTCGGTCACGGCCTCGGGCTCCGAGCCCGCCCCGGAGTCCGGGTCGGAGGCCTCGGAGGCGTCCGAGGCCTTGGAGTCGTCCGAGGCGTCCGGGGCCTTGGAGAGATCGACAGCGTCCGTGACGTCCTTCGCCGCGGTGACCTCGGCCCCCGAAGGCTCGACGACCTCCTCACGGCCCGGGCGCAGCCGGGACGAGATCGCGATGTACGCCACCGCGAGGGCGAAGACCACGATCGCGGTCCATACGTTCAGACGCAGGCCCAGGATGTGGTGGGCGTCGTCGATGCGCAGGTACTCGGTCCAGACGCGCCCGGCGCAGTACGCGGCGACGTACAGCGCGAACGCCCGCCCGTGGCCGAGCGTGAAGCGGCGGTCGGCCCAGATGACGAGCAGGGCGACGCCGACGCACCACAGCGACTCGTACAGGAACGTCGGGTGGTACAGGCCTTCCGCACGGTTCACGCCCTCGCTGATCTCGAGGGCCCAGGGCAGATCCGTCGGCTTGCCGTACAGCTCCTGGTTGAACCAGTTGCCCCACCGGCCGATCGCCTGCGCGAAGGCGATGCCGGGCGCGATGGCGTCGGCGTACGCGGGCAGCGGGATGCCCCGCCGACGGCAGCCGATCCAGGCGCCGACCGCGCCGAACGCGATCGCGCCCCAGATGCCGAGGCCGCCCTCCCAGATCTTGAACGCGTCGACCCAGTTCTCACCCTCGCTGAAGTACAGCTGGTAGTCGGTGATCACGTGGTACAGACGGCCGCCGACGAGGCCGAACGGCACCGCCCAGACGGCGATGTCGGCCACCGTGCCGGCTCTGCCGCCGCGGGCGATCCAGCGCTTGTTGCCGTACCAGACGGCGACGAAGACACCGATGATGATGCAGAAGGCATAGCCGCGCAGCGGAACCGGTCCGAGGTTGATCACACCGGTCGACGGGCTGGGAATGTAGGCAAGGTCCATGGCATGACCGACGCTACCCTGCCGGGCCGGGCTCACGGCAACCGACGGGGCAACGTCTGCGTAACGAGCCGCGACTCCCGGGGGGATCAGCCCGCGGCTCCCGGGGGTGACCAGCCCGCGGCTCCCGGGGTGGTCAAGGGGCCGGGCTCGCCGGGTGACCGCTCAGGACGCCGCCGGGCTCGGCTGCTCCGTCCCCGGCTTCTTGTCCTTGTTCGCCTCCTCGACCCACTTCTTCAGGTTCGCCGGGGAGATCTGCTCGTTGCCCTTCTGCGGGAAGACCGGTTCCCCGTTGAGCAGCACGGTCGGCGTACCGCTGAAGTCGCCCGCGCGGAAGGCTTCGGCCGACTTGTCGACCCAGCTGTCGTGCGTGCCGTCCTCGACGCACTTGCGGAACGCCGGGGTGTCGAGCCCCTCGACCTTGCCCGCGAGCTCGATCAGCTTGCTGTTCTTGGCGAAGGCGTCGTCGACCTCCGCGGGCTGGTTCTGGTACAGCACGTCGTGGTACGGGACGAACTTGCCGGCGTCCTGCGCACACGCCGCCGCGTTCGCCGCGCGCAGGGAGCCGCTGCCGCCCATGTTGCCGTCGATGATCGTGGCGAGGTGGTACTCGACCTTGAGCTGTCCGGAGTCCGTCAGCTCATGGATCGTTTCCCGGAACCCGTTCTCGAACTGGGCGCAGGCGGGGCAGCGGAAGTCCTCCCAGATCGTGAGCGTGGACGGCGCGTCGCTCGCGCCCGCCGGGAGCGCGAGGGACTTCTCGCCCTCGGCGCCGCTCGGCGCGACGACCGGGCCTCCGGCGGCGTCGGAGTCCTTGCCGCCCCCTCCTCCGCCGGTGTTGGCCGCGATGACGCCGACGACCGCGGCCAGGCCGAGGACACCCACCACGGCCGCCGACACGATCAGCAGGCGCCGCCGCTTCTCGCGCGCCTTCTGCAGCTCACGTTCCTGCTGGAGCCGCTCTCGGGCGGCCCGCTTTCCGTCACGGTTCTTCTCGTTCACGCCCACAGCAACGAACCGGGGAGGCACGTGCGTGCCTCCCCGGTCCCAGGTCCACCCGTACGGGTGACCCAATATGACGTGACCCAATATGACGCAATATGACGAGATGCGTCGGCCGTGGCCGTCAGCGCTTGCGGACGCCTTCCGCCAGCTCGCCCGCGAGCGCCCGTACCGCCGCGATCCCGGCCTCGTGGCTGTCCGCGTCGAGCACCCGCTTGACGAAGGCCGAGCCGACGATGACACCGTCGGCGAAGCCCGCGACCTCGGCGGCCTGTTCGGCGTTGGAGACGCCCAGGCCGACGCAGACGGGGAGCTCGGTGGTGGCGCGGGTGCGCCGCACCAGGTCCTGGGCCTGGGCGCCGACCGATGCGCGGGTGCCGGTGACGCCCATCAGCGAGGCGGCGTAGACGAAGCCGGAACCGGCCGACGTGATCGTGCCGAGGCGCTCGTCCTTGCTGCTGGGCGCGACGACGAAGACCGTGGCCAGGCCGTGCTTCTCGGCGTGCTCACGCCACACCGCGGACTCCTCGACCGGCAGGTCGGGCAGGATGCAGCCCGCGCCGCCCGCCTCGGCGAGCTCGGCGGTGAAGCGCGCGATGCCGTAGCGGTCGATGGGGTTCCAGTACGTCATGACGAGGACGGGCTTGCCCGTGGCCTCGTGGGCCTCGCGGACCGTACGCATCACATCGGCGATCCGTACACCGCCGCGCAGCGCGATGTCGTCGGCGGTCTGGATGACCGGGCCGTCGAGGACCGGGTCGCTGTGCGGCAGGCCGACCTCCACGACGTCGGCGCCCCCCTCGAAGGCCGCCTTGACCGCCTCGATGCCGCCGTCGACGGTCGGGAACCCGGCCGGGAGGTAGGCGATGAGCGCGGCCCTGTTCTCGGCCTTGGCCTGCGCCAGGGTGTCGCTCAACAGCTGGATGTTGCCGCTCACTTGGCGTCCCCCTCGATCTCGGCGATCTCGCCGGTCGCGTCCGCCTCGACGACGTGCGCGGCTTCCTTGTCGTACAGGCCGAAGTAGCGCGCGGCCGTGTCCATGTCCTTGTCGCCGCGGCCGGACAGATTGACCAGGATCAGCCCGTCCTTGCCGAGCTCCTTGCCGAGCTCCAGGGCTCCGGCGAGCGCGTGCGCGGACTCGATCGCCGGGATGATGCCTTCCGTGCGCGACAGCAGTCGCAGCGCCTGCATGGCGGCGTCGTCGGTCACGGCCCGGTACTCGCCGCGTCCGCTGTCCTTCAGGTACGAGTGCTCCGGGCCGATGCCCGGGTAGTCGAGTCCGGCCGAGATGGAGTACGGCTCGGTGATCTGGCCCTCGTCGTCCTGGAGGACGTACGAACGCGAGCCGTGCAGGATGCCGGGCTCGCCCGCGGTCAGCGTGGCCGCGTGCTCGCCGGTCTCGACGCCGTGGCCGGCCGGCTCGCAGCCGACCAGCCGTACGCCCTCGTCCGGGATGAAGGCGTGGAACAGGCCGATCGCGTTCGAACCGCCGCCGACGCAGGCGACGGCCGCGTCGGGGAGGCGGCCGGCACGCTCCAGGATCTGGCGGCGGGCCTCGACGCCGATGACGCGGTGGAAGTCGCGGACCATGGCCGGGAAGGGGTGGGGGCCGGCGACCGTACCGAAGAGGTAGTGGGTGTGGTCGACGTTGGCGACCCAGTCGCGGAACGCCTCGTTGATGGCGTCCTTGAGGGTGCGGCTGCCGGACTTCACCGGGATGACCTCGGCGCCGAGGATGCGCATCCGGGCGACGTTCAGCGCCTGGCGCTGGGTGTCGATCTCGCCCATGTAGATGGTGCATTCGAGGCCGAAGAGGGCGCAGGCGGTGGCGGTGGCGACGCCGTGCTGGCCGGCGCCGGTCTCGGCGATGACCCGGGTCTTGCCCATGCGCTTGGTGAGCAGGGCCTGGCCCAGCACGTTGTTGATCTTGTGCGAGCCGGTGTGGTTGAGGTCCTCGCGCTTGAGGAAGATGCGCGCGCCGCCCGCGTGTTCGGCGAACCGGGGCACCTCGGTCAGGGCGCTGGGGCGGCCGGTGTAGTGGACGAGCAGATCGTTGAGCTCGGCGGCGAAAGCGGGGTCGGACTTGGCCTTGTCGTACTCGACGGCGACCTCGTCGACGGCGGCGACGAGGGCCTCGGGGATGAACTTGCCGCCGAAGTCACCGAAGTATCCGGCGGCGTTCGGGACCCGGCCCTCGGGGTCGGGAAAGAAGTAGTCGCTGGGCATGCCAGAACTCCTCAGGAGCTGAAAAGAGCTGAAAAGAAGTGGGGAGGATGACGGTTGACGCTGAGCGCGCGGCTCAGCGGCGCCATCGCATGCCGTTGACCTGGCCGGGCTCGTCCCCGATGACGTACCGGACGCGCCGTCCGTGCACCCGCCGGGCCGGGGCGCGGCAGCCGCGCGGGCGGCAGCCGCGCGCCAGCGGGGCGTGCGGTACGCGTGCCGTGGCCGCCCCTGCCGAGCGGAGGCTCGGCCGGGCGGACGACGGCGCACGGCGGACGACGGCGGTCATGGGGAGGTCAGTCCCTCCCGTGCCGCAGCGCCGGGTGGGCGCCGGCGGCGACCAGGTCGGCCACGGCGGCCTTCGGGTCGCGGCCGGTGACCAGGGACTCGCCCACGAGGACGGCGTCGGCTCCGGCGTTGGCGTACGCGATCAGGTCGTGCGGGCCGCGGATGCCGGACTCGGCGATCTTGACGATGCCCGCGGGGATCTCGGGGGCGACGCGTTCGAAGGTGGAACGGTCGACCTCGAGGGTCTTGAGGTTGCGCGCGTTGACGCCGATGATCTTGGCTCCGGCGTCGACGGCACGCTCGACCTCGTCCTCGTCGTGGACCTCGACGAGTGGGGTGAGCCCGATCGACTCGGCGCGCTCGATCAGCGAGACCAGGGCCTCCTGGTCGAGCGCGGCGACGATCAGCAGTGCGAGGTCGGCGCCGTAGGCACGGGCCTCCCACAGCTGGTAGGAGGTGACGATGAAGTCCTTGCGGAGCAGCGGGATGTCGACCCGCGCCCGCACGGCTTCCAGGTCCGCGAGCGAGCCGCCGAAGCGGCGCTGCTCGGTGAGGACGGAGATGACGGCAGCGCCGCCCGCCTCGTAGTCGGCTGCGAGTCCGGCCGGATCCGCGATCGCGGCGAGCGCGCCCTTGGAGGGGCTGGAGCGCTTCACCTCGCAGATGACCTTGACCCCGTCGCCTCGGAGCGCGGCCACACCGTCCTTGGCCTGGGGCGCCTTGGCGGCACGCTCCTTGAGCTCGTCGAGGCTGACCCGCGCCTGCCGCTCTGCGAGGTCGGCGCGCACGCCTTCGATGATCTCGTCGAGCACACTCACGCGAGCGGCCCCCTTCCGGGAGGTTGATGGTGGATCACTGTCAGCAATGTCGATGGTATCCGCAGGAGAGCGAAGGCTCCGCATCCGGTTGACGAGCATCCCACTACCTGGGACTTCGTCGGGCGGGTCACGGCGCGAGCCCTGACCCGAACGGCAGGTTCCGTACGACGGTGAAGATCAGCAGGACGGCGCCGAGGCCCCACCACCAGACGGGTGCCAGGTCGATCCGTACGGGCCGGTTCCGGATGGCGCGGATCAGCCAGATCACCCACAGGACCGCGAAGATCCCGTATCCGATGACGGCGAGGGCGTTGGCGCCGAACGCGGCGTCGAGGTCGCCGTGGATGAACGCGTGGGCACTGCGCAGGCCGCCGCAGCCGGGGCAGTAGATCCCGCCGAAGCGGAGCAGCGGGCAGACGGGGTAGTGGCCGGGCTCGTTCGGATCGACGGTGCCGACGTACGCGAACGCCGCGGCGACGCCTGCCAGCGTGGCGACCGGTGCGGCGATCCGCCGCCACAACGGGGCCCCGGCCGCCACGTGGCCGTGCGCCCACTGCGGGCCGCCCACGAACCCGCCCATCGGCGCGCCGCTCGCGCCGCCCGGGGCGGCCCCCGGGGCGGCCCCCGGGGCGGCACCCGGCACCGGGCCGGTTCCGGACACTGCCGCAGAGGTGACCCCGAACTCCGGCGCCTGGCCGGCTCCGATTCCGGCCGCGGCCGACGGCCCGTGACGCGGGACTCGCACCGCACCCGGCACCGGGCCGGTTCCGGACACTGCCCCGGAGGTGACCCCGAACTCCGGCGCCTGGCCGGCTCCGATTCCGGCCGCGGCCGACGGGAAACCCGCCGCGGCCGGTGCCTGCGGCGCCCCGCCGGCGCCGGGCGGCAGCCCGGGGACCGGGGCGCAGGCGGCACCCGGCGCCTCGTCCGCACCGGCCCCGGCCGCAGGCACGGTCCCGGACCCCGCCGACGAGGCCGCGGCGGCGGGCGGCGGAGGGGCGGCGGAGGGGTTGGAGGCGCGCCGGGGGGCGGGCGGAGGGGGGCCGGGGGACGCCGAAGGGAAGGGATCCACCTCGCGATTGTCCCCGGTCGTGCCGCGAGGCGCAGCCCGGGCTCGCCGGGCTGCGCCTCGCGGGGGAGCGCTGCGGGGGGTGTCGTGTGGATCAGCCGGGTCAGGGGGCATACGGGCCCGGCACGATCCACGGGACACCCCTCAGGGGGTCAGCAGGGGGTCAGGAGGACGCCGCCTGGGCCGCCAGGCGGGCCTTCGAGGCCTCGCCGGCCTTGACGCGGGCCTCGGCGACGTGGGCCGGCTCCTTGGGCATGCCGAGACCGGCGGCCTTCATCGCAGCGCCGACGACACCGCCGAGCAGCGTGACGGCCATGCCGCCCCAGAAGCCGATCATGTTCCAGCCCACCAGGGCGACTCCCGCGATGCAGAAGCCGATGAAGCTGACGGTGACGCCGGTCCAGGCGGCCGGGTTGTGTCCGTGGTTGCTGCCCGCCATGAGTTCGCTCCTCGTTGGTGTTGCGTGTTGCGCGTGTGGGGTGTGAGCCGGACGCTCGTACGCCATTGTCCCGTATGAGCGGGGGTGCCCAGCGCCCGGGGTCAGTCGCGTGTGGGGTCCTCGCCGCGGTCCAGGGCCTTCCACAGGTCCTCGGGCCGGTCCGGGTCCGTCACGGGACGGGCGTCGCGCGCAGCGCGCTCGTAGCGGCCGGACATCGCGGGCCAGGTGGCGCCGTACCGCAGGGCCAGGAGCCCGGCGAGCAGGATCAGCAGCCCGGCGGCGGCCGTGACGTAGGGCCAGGCGGTGTGCGTGACGGCCTCGACCGCGGCCGCCGCGTCACCCGTGGTGCGGCGGGCCTCCGCGTCCAGGGCCGCGCTGTCCGACGCGCCGAGGAACGACGCCAGCGCCGCGCCGGCGCCGCTCAGGGCGAGCAGCGCGGAGACCAGCAGCCGGCCCGCGCGGCGGACGGCGAAGACCGCGACGAGCGCGGCGAGGCCGACGACGGCGAGCGCCGCGGGGACGCCGGTGACATCACGGCCGTCGGCGGTCAGCGACACGCTGCCGCCGCCGACCGCGGCCGTTCCCTCGGCCCAGATCCGGCCGGAGGCGAGCAGCACCACGGCGGCGCCGACGGCTCCCAGGAAGAGGGCCGTGGCGAGGGTGCGGCGGCCGCCCGCGGCAGCGGAAACGGGTGCGGTACGGGGCTGGGGTACGGATGCAGCACTCACGTACCCCACTATCCCCTACCGCCTCAGTGGCCGTTCAGCCGGTTCGCCGTGTGCACGGCCCGCAGCACCGCCGCCGCCTTGTTGCGGCATTCGGTGTCCTCGGCGACGGGGTCGGAGTCGGCCACGATCCCGGCCCCCGCCTGCACGTACGCCGTCCCGTCGCGCAGCAGCGCGGTGCGGATGGCGATCGCGGTGTCGGAGTCGCCCGCGAAGTCGAGGTAGCCGACGCAGCCGCCGTACAGCCCCCGCCGCGACGGCTCCAGCTCCTCGATGATCTGCATCGCGCGCGGCTTCGGGGCACCGGACAGCGTGCCCGCCGGAAAGCAGGCGGTCAGCACGTCGAAGGCCGTACGGTTCTCGGCGACCTTGCCGGTCACGGTGGACACGATGTGCATCACGTGCGAGTACCGCTCGATCGACATGAAGTCGACGACCTCGACCGAGCCCGGCTCGCAGACCCGCCCCAGGTCGTTGCGCCCGAGGTCGACCAGCATCAGGTGCTCGGCGCGCTCCTTGGGGTCGGCGAGCAGCTCCTCGGCGAGGTCGTGGTCCTCCTGCGGGGTGGCGCCGCGCGGGCGGGTGCCCGCGATGGGGTGGAGCATGGCGTGCCCGTCCTCGACCTTGACGAGGGCCTCGGGACTGGAGCCGACGACGTCGAAGCCGTCGAAGCGGAGCAGATACATGTACGGGCTCGGGTTGGTGGCCCGCAGCACCCGGTAGACGTCGAGCGCGCTCGCCGCGCACGGCGTCTCGAACCGCTGCGAGGGCACGACCTGGAAGGCCTCGCCCGCGCGGATGCGCTCCTTGATGTCCTCGACGGCCTCCTGGAACTGCTCCCCGCCCCACAGCGGCGCCGTGTACGGCGGCAGCTCGGACGGCGGCAGCGCGTGCGGTTCGTACTCGGCGGGCCGGGAGAGGTCGGCCTCCATGGCGTCGAGGCGGGCCACCGCGTCCGCGTACGCCTCGTCGGCACCCGTGTCGAGGTCGTTGTGGTTGATCGCGTTGGCGATCAACAGGACCGTGCCGTCCCAGTGGTCGAGCACGGCGAGGTCGGAGGTGAGCAGCATCGTCAGCTCGGGCAGCTGAAGGTCGTCCCCGCCGTGCTCGCCGATCTTCTCCAGCCTGCGGACGATGTCGTAGCCGAGGTAGCCGACCATGCCGCCGGTGAAGGGCGGCATGCCGGAGTGCAGGTCACGCGGGGTGTGCAGCGTCTCGACCGTGGCGCGCAGTGCCTTCAGCGGGTCGCCGTCGAGCGGGACGCCGACGGGCGGGGTGCCGAGCCAGTGCGCCTGACCGTCGCGGACGGTGAGGGTGGCGGCCGACCGTACGCCGATGAAGGAGTAGCGGGACCAGGAGCGCCCGTTCTCGGCGGATTCGAGAAGGAAGGTGCCCGGTCGCTCCGCGGCGAGCTTGCGGTACAGGCCGACGGGAGTGTCGCCGTCGGCGAGGAGCCTGCGGCTGACGGGGACGACGCGGCGGTCCGCGGCCAGCTTGCGGAAGGTCTCGAGATCCATAACCTACGACCCTACTGGCCGAGCGGCAGCACGTCGGCGTCGAAGCAGGTGCGGTCGCCGGTGTGACAGGCGGCTCCGACCTGGTCGACCTTGACGAGGACGGTGTCGGCGTCGCAGTCCAGCGCCACCGACTTGACGTGCTGGACGTGGCCGGATGTGTCCCCCTTGACCCAGTACTCCCGGCGGCTGCGGGACCAGTACGTGGCGCGGCCGGTGGTGAGCGTGCGGTGCAGGGCCTCGTCGTCCATCCAGCCGAGCATGAGCACCTCACCGGTGTCGTACTGCTGGGCGATGGCCGGAACCAGACCGTCGGCGCTGCGCTTGAGGCGGGCGGCGATGGCGGGGTCGAGTGCGCTGGGCGTGCTGGTCATGCCGCCATTGTGCCGCGTCGACATGGTTCGTCCGGCGGTGCGTCCACTGGGCGGACGAGGTGCCCCGGCCGTAGGCTGACCGGTATGTCGACCCATGCCAAGCGTGAACGGCTTCTGCTCGCCGACCTGTTGGAGGCCGCGGGACCCGATGCCCCCACTCTGTGCGAGGGCTGGAACACCCGCGACCTCGCCGCCCATGTCGTGGTCCGTGAGCGCCGCCCGGACGCGGCGGGCGGGATTCTGCTGGGCGCGCTCAGGAGCCGGCTGGAGCGGGTGCAGGCCGAGTTCGCGGCGAAGCCGTACGAGGAGCTGATCCAGCTGATCCGTACGGGTCCGCCGCGGATGTCGCCGTACGCGATCAAGCCGGTCGACGAGGGCGCGAACACGGTCGAGTTCTATGTGCACGCCGAGGACGTCCGGCGCGCGCAGCCGGACTGGACGCCGCGCGAGCTCGACCCGGTCTTCGCGGACGCGCTGTGGTCGCGGCTGGAGAAGGCGGCGAGGCTGCTGGGCCGCAAGTCGCCGGCGGGCCTCGTGCTGCGCCGCCCCAACGGCCAGACGGCGGTCGCGCACCGCGGCGCCCCGGTGGTGACGGTGACCGGGGAGCCGGGCGAGCTGACCCTGTTCACCTTCGGGCGGCAGGACGCGGCGCGGGTGGAGCTGGAGGGCGACAAGGACGCGATCGCCAAGGTGCACGAGGCGCGGCTGGGGCTGACCGGGTAGCTGACCCTGCGGGCGGGCACAGGGCCTGTCTTTCGGATCAAGGTCCGAGAGGCAGGCCCTATGCCGTGTCTGACAGATCCCGCCTGGCGCGCGACGCCCCTACGTCCGCCCGGGGGCGTCAGGCGTCGCGGCGGGAGAGCGCGAGGTGGCCGCAGGCGAGGGCGGCGGCGGTCCATGCCACCAGGATCGCCAGCGCTCCCCATGGGCCGTAGTCGTGGCCGAACCGCGGGTCGCCCTGCGTGCTGACGGCCCGCATGAGCACCATGCCGGCCTGGTCGGGGAAGTACTGCAGGACGGGCTTCAGCGCCGGGATGTTCCCGAGTCCCTGGGATCCGAGGAAGAGCAGCGGGAGCAGGATGCCCAGCGAGACCGCGGAGCTGCGCAGCAGCATCGCCACTCCCATGGAGAACACGCAGATGAGCGTGAGGTAGACGCAGGCGCCCACGATGGCGGGCGGTACCCCGTCCGCGCCGAACGTGGTGGCGTGGGGCCCGAGTGCCGCCTGTGCCGCGGCGAACGTGACGATCACGGTGATCACCGAGACGCCGAGGGCCACCGACGCGCCCGCCAGCACCTTTCCGCCGAAGAACGCACCGCGCCGTGGCACGGCCGCCAGCGAGGCCCGGATCGTTCCGGAGGAGTACTCGGAGCCGACGAGGAGCACCCCGAACGCCACGAGAGCGAGCTGTCCGATCGTCAGGGGGTACAGCCCGGCGAAGACCGGGTCGAAGTTCACGACACGGTCGATGTCGGCGCGGAGGCTCAATGCCACCAGAATGCCGAGACCGGGGCTGAGGACGCAGGTCAGCCCCAGGGTCCAGGCCGTCGACGGCACGGTCCGGATCTTGGTCCATTCGGCCGCGAGGATCGCCCGCGCGAAGGTCAGGTTCCTCATCGCCGCCCCTCCTCGCTCCGGTGCTCCACGAACCCCCCGGTGAGCCGCATGAAGGCCTCTTCGAGCGAGGCCGTACGCCGTGCCACCTCGTGCACGGTCACCCCGTGCGCCGCGACGAGCTCGCCGATCCGCTCCGGTCCGGTCCCGGCGGCCTCCAGGCTGCCGTCGTCCCCCTGTTCGACCCGGATCCCCGCGTCGGCCAGCACATCGCGCAGCCGCTCGGGCTCAGGGGTACGGACGCGTACGCGAGGTCGCGTGTGGCGGTCGATGAACTCGGCGGTGCCGGTGTCCGCGAGCAGCCGCCCGCGGCCGATGACGACGAGGTGGTCGACGGTCAGCGCCGCCTCGCTCATCAGGTGGCTGGAGACGAGGACCGTCCGGCCCTCGGCCGCCAGGTGCTTCATGAGGCGGCGGATCCAGAGGATGCCCTCCGGGTCGAGCCCGTTGACCGGCTCGTCGAGCAGCAGCACCCGGGGGTCGCCCAGCAGCGCGGCGGCGATGCCCAGCCGCTGGCCCATGCCCAGGGAGAACTTCCCCGCGCGCTTGTCCGCCGCGCTCTGCAGACCGGTCTGCTCGATGACCTCACCGACCCGGCGCTCGGGGATCCGGTTGCTGCGCGCCAGCCAGCGCAGATGGGCACGGGCCGTCCGGGCCCCGTGCACGGACCCGGCGTCCAGCAGCGCGCCCACGGTGCGCAGCGGCTCGCGAAGCCGCCGGTAGGGCAGGCCGTCGATGCGGACCTCGCCGCTGGTCGGCCGGTCCAGGTCCAGCATCATGCGCATCGTGGTGGACTTGCCCGCGCCGTTCGGCCCGAGGAAGCCGGTCACACGGCCGGGACGCACCTGGAAGGACAGCCCCTCGACGGCGGTGGTCCGCCCGAAACGCTTGGTCAGTTCGCAGACTTCGATCATGCCGATGACGATCCCGCGCGGCAGGGCCCGGCGCATCGGACCCGGGCGGGAGCGGGTCGGGTCCGCCCACGGGTGGAGCGGTGCCGCGCGAACGGCCCGCGGATCCGTCCCGGGGATGAGACGCCGGGACGCCGGGAGGTGGAGGCGGTGGCACGCCCGCTGCGGATACCGTCGTGCGGTGGACACAGGAACGGTGGACGACCGACACCCGATCCTCGCCCGGCGGTTGAGCGGGCGTCAGCTGATCGTGCTGGATGGTGCCGCCGTGCTCGTGTACGTGGCCGTGCTGCTGTTGACCGGATCCACCGCGACCGCGCCGACGGCCACGCCCGTGCCCGAACCGCCGTCCGGCGAACCGCCGCAGTGGGAACAGTTCGCGCTGCTGGCCGCGGCCACCGTGCCGATCGCCGTCCGCCGGATCCGGCCGCTGCCGGTGTTCGCCGTCGTGGCCGTCGTGACCGCGGTGGCCGTGGCCCGGGAGGCGGTGTGGGACCCGTTGCTCCCGGCCGCCTTCGCGCTCTACACGGTCGCGCTCACCGCTGCGCCGCGCCGCTGGTGGGAGCGGTGGCTCCCAGGCCTCGCGATCGCGCTGTTCTGCGTGGCCGGTGCCGTGGGTGCGGTCGGCGCCGAGCAGCCGCACGGGCGGACGGGCGGCCTCGGCCTGCTCCTGCTCGGCTGCGCGGCGCTGCTCGGGGCATGGGAGTTGGGGCACGCCGTCCGGCAGCGGCGCGCGTACGCGGTCCGTGCGGCCGAGAACCTCGCGCAGCGGGCCGTCACCGAGGAGCGGCTGCGCATCGCCCGCGAGCTGCACGATGTGGTCACCCACGGCATGGGGCTGATCGCGGTCAAGGCGGGCGTCGCCAATCACGTCGTACGCACGCGCCCCGAAGAGGCCCACGCCGCGCTGCGCGTCATCGAGGGCATCAGCCGCGACGCACTCGCCGACATGCGGCGGATGCTCGGCGTGCTGCGCTCCGACACGGACGGCGAGCGCCTGCCGCCGGCCGCGCTCGGCCCCGTGCCGGGCCCCCGCGCCCTGCCCGGACTGGCGGAGCGGGCGGGGGCCGAACTGTCGATGCGCGGTGTGGATCGGCTGCCGGACGGTGTGGGGCTCGCCGTCCACCGGATCGTCCAGGAGGCACTCACCAATGTGGTCAAACACGCGCCCCGGGGCACCCGTTGCCGGGTTCTGGTCGAAGCCAACGGGTACGAGGTGCGCATCGAGGTGACCGACGACGGACGCCGCCCCGCGGGACCGGCGCTGCCCGGACCCGGTGGCCACGGCATCATCGGAATGCGGGAGCGGGTCGCGATGTACGGCGGGACCTTCGCCGCGGGACCGCGTCCTGAGGGCGGTTTCGTGGTGGCCGCCACCTTGCCCTACAAGGAGGGCCGATGAGCGGCGACGCCCACGTTCCGAACGGCCCGGCCTCCGGTCCCGCGCCCGCCGTCCGGGTTCTGCTCGCCGACGACCAGGCGCTGCTGCGCGGCAGCCTGCGCGTCCTGGTGGACGCCGAGCCCGGACTGGTCGCCACCGCGGAGGCCGCGACCGGCGCGGAAGCGGTACGGCTCGCCCGCCAGGACCCGCCGGACGTCGTCCTGATGGACGTACGGATGCCCGATATGGACGGCATCGAGGCGACCCGGCACATCTGCGGCTCACCGGAGACGGCGAGCACGCGGGTGCTCATCCTGACGATGTTCGACCTGGACGACTACGTGTACGCGGCGCTGCGCGCCGGTGCCAGCGGCTTCCTGCTCAAGGACACTCCGCCGGGTGAGCTGCTGGCCGCCCTCCGCGTCATCGCCGCGGGCGAGGCGCTGCTGGCCCCGGCCGTGACCCGGCGTCTGATCACGGAGTTCGCCAGCCGCCCCGAGTCCTCCCGGCGGCTCGGCCGGGCCCTGGACGGCGTGACCGGGCGGGAGCGGGAGGTACTCACGCTCGTCGCCCGCGGTCTGTCCAACACCGAGATCGCCGAGCGGCTGTACCTGGGGGTGGCGACCGTGAAGACGCATGTGAGCCATCTGCTCAGCAAGCTCGGCGCCCGCGACCGCGCGCAGTTGGTGATCTGCGCCTACGAGAGCGGCCTCGTCGAGGCCGCGCGGCCGTGGGCCCCGGGCGGTCCGTGAAGCCGACGCGGGCGTGGTGCCCGGGCGGTCCGACAAGGCGGTCCCGCCCGGGCGACAGGCCGTGACTACCGAACGGGATGCCCTGCCCCGCGCAGGGTCTCCTTCACCTGGCCGATGCGCAGGTCACCGAAGTGGAACACCGAGGCCGCCAGCACCGCGTCCGCTCCCGCCGCGATCGCCGGCGGGAAGTCCGCGAGCTTGCCCGCGCCGCCGGAGGCGATGACCGGGACCGTGACGTGCCCCCGGACGGCCGCGATCATCTCCGTGTCGTAGCCGTCCTTCGTGCCGTCCGCGTCCATCGAGTTGAGCAGGATCTCGCCCGCGCCCAGCTCGGCGGCCCGGTGCGCCCATTCGACGGCGTCGATACCGGTGCCGCGGCGGCCGCCGTGGGTGGTGACCTCGAAGGAACCGGCCGGGGTGCGGCGGGCGTCGACCGACAGGACCAGCACCTGGCGGCCGAAGCGCTCGGCGATCTCGCGGATCAGCTCGGGGCGGGCGATGGCCGCCGTGTTGACGCCGACCTTGTCGGCGCCGGCCCGCAGCAGCTTGTCGACGTCGTCGGCGCTGCGCACGCCGCCGCCGACGGTGAGCGGGATGAAGACCTGCTCGGCGGTGCGGCGCACCACGTCGTAGGTCGTCTCGCGGTCACCGGACGACGCCGTGATGTCGAGGAAGGTGAGCTCGTCGGCGCCCTCGGCGTCGTACAGCTTGGCCATCTCGACCGGGTCGCCGGCGTCCCGCAGGTTCTGGAAGTTGACCCCCTTGACCACGCGGCCGTTGTCCACGTCCAGGCAGGGGATGACTCGTACGGCGAGTGTCATGCGGACTCTCCGTTCTTTCCGTTCTCTCCGACGGGGCGGAGCGCCTCGACCTCGACCTCCACGACCAGGCGTGGGTCCACGAAGCCGGAGACGATGATCATCGAAGCGGCGGGCCGGACCGCGTCGAACAGCTCCTTGTGCGCGCGGCCGACCTCGTCGACGTCGCGGGCATGGGTGATGTACGTCCGGGTGCGTACGACGTGCTCCACGCCGAGGCCGAGCTCCTTCAGCGCGCCGAGGGCGGCGTTGAAGGAGTTGATGGCCTGGTCGTAGGGGCCGCCGTCGACGAAGGCGCCGTCGATCACCGACGTACAGCCGGAGACCAGGACCAGGCCGTTCGGCAGCTCCACGGCCCGGGAGCAGCCGAAGGCCTCCTCCCAGGGGCCGCCGGAGGTGACGCGGCGTACGTCGGTCATCGGGAGACTGCCTCCAGGGCCTCTTCCAGAGTGAACGCCTTGGCGTACAGCGCCTTGCCGACGATGGCGCCCTCGACGCCCTGCGGGACCAGTTCGGCGATCGCGCGGAGGTCGTCGAGCGAGGACACACCGCCGGAGGCGACGACGGGCTTGTCGGTGGCGGCGCACACGTTCCGCAGCAGCTCCAGGTTGGGGCCCTGGAGGGTGCCGTCCTTGGCGATGTCGGTGACGACGTAACGGGCGCAGCCCTCGGAGTCGAGGCGGGCCAGGGTCTCGTAGAGGTCGCCGCCGTCACGGGTCCAGCCGCGGCCGCGCAGGGTGGTGCCGCGTACGTCGAGACCGACGGCGATCTTGTCGCCGTGCTCGGCGATGATCTTCGCGACCCACTCGGGGGTCTCCAGGGCGGCGGTGCCGAGGTTGACGCGGGTGCAGCCGGTGGCGAGGGCGGCGGCGAGGGTCTCGTCGTCGCGGATACCGCCGGACAGCTCGACCTTGATGTCCATGGCCCGGGTGACCTCGGCGATGAGCGCACGGTTGTCGCCGGTGCCGAACGCGGCGTCCAGGTCGACCAGGTGGAGCCACTCGGCGCCCGAACGCTGCCACGCGAGGGCGGCCTCCAGCGGGGAGCCGTACGACGTCTCCGTACCGGACTCGCCGTGGACGAGGCGGACGGCCTGGCCGTCGCGGACGTCGACGGCGGGGAGGAGTTCGAGCTTGGCCATAACCTTCGCCATTACAGAGTGCCAATCCAGTTGGTGAGGAGCTGGGCGCCGGCGTCGCCGGACTTCTCGGGGTGGAACTGGGTCGCCCACAGCGCGCCGTTCTCGACGGCGGCGACGAACGGCTCGCCGTGTGTCGCCCAGGTGACCTTGGGGGCGCGCATCGCGGGGTTGGTGATCTCCAGGGACCACTCGTGCACGGCGTAGGAGTGCACGAAGTAGTAGCGGGCGTCGGCGTCGAGGCCGGCGAACAGCTCGCTGTCCTCGGGGGCCTTGACCGTGTTCCACCCCATGTGGGGGACGATCGGGGCCTTGAGCGGGGCGACGGTGCCGGGCCACTCGTCGAGGCCGTCCGTCTCCACGCCGTGCTCGATGCCGTGCGCGAAGAGGATCTGCATGCCGACGCAGATGCCCATGACCGGGCGGCCGCCGGAGAGCCGGCGGTCGACGATCCAGTGCCCGCGGGCCTCCTTCAGCCCGTCCATGCAGGCGGAGAAGGCGCCG
The DNA here is from genome assembly GCF_040300305.1 of Streptomyces sp. NPDC000410. NCBI lineage: Bacteria > Bacillati > Actinomycetota > Actinomycetes > Kitasatosporales > Streptomycetaceae > Streptomyces > Streptomyces sp. NPDC000410. The sequence continues at coordinate 89,468 of NZ_JBEPDM010000007.1, read as the reverse complement.
ACGCCGGGGACGAGGAGCCCGTCGGCGTTCATGGCCGTGTCGAAGTCACGGGTGATCTCGACGTCCGCGCCGACGCGGGCGAGGGCCCGCTCGGCGGAGCGGACGTTGCCGAAGCCGTAGTCGAAGACCACGACCTTCTTGCGCTCGGTCATGACCACACGTCCAGCCGTAGGACGCCGGCGACGAGACACATCGCGGCGCCGATGGAGAGCAGCACGATCAGGCCCTTGGGCTGCTTCTGCTTGACGAACGAGATGATGCCGCCGACCAGGAAGAACCCGACGACGATCAGGATCGTGGAGAGGCCGTTCACAGCGCACCCTTCGTGGAAGGCAGGATTCCGGCCGCGCGCGGGTCGCGCTCGGAGGCGTAGCGCAGGGCGCGGGCGAGCGCCTTGAACTGGCACTCCACGATGTGGTGGGCGTTGCGCCCGTACGGGACGTGGACGTGCAGCGCGATCTGCGCCTGGGCGACGAACGACTCCAGGATGTGCCGGGTCATCGTCGTGTCGTAGGCGCCGATCATCGGGGCCATGTTCTCCGGCTCGGTGTGCACGAGGTACGGGCGGCCGGAGAGGTCGACGGTGACCTGCGCGAGCGACTCGTCCAGCGGGACCGTGCAGTTGCCGAAGCGGTAGATCCCGACCTTGTCGCCGAGCGCCTGCTTGAAGGCGGCGCCGAGCGCGAGGGCGGTGTCCTCGATGGTGTGGTGGCTGTCGATGTGCAGGTCGCCGTCGGTCTTGACGGTGAGGTCGAACAGACCGTGGCGGCCGAGCTGGTCGAGCATGTGGTCGTAGAAACCGACCCCGGTCGACACGTCGACCTTTCCGGTGCCGTCGAGGTTGATCTCGACGACGACGGAGGTCTCCTTGGTGGTGCGTTCGACTCTTCCTACGCGGCTCATGCGCTCTGCTCCTTCTTGATCGCGCGAACCGCATCGAGGAACGCGTCGTTCTCTTCTGGGGTGCCGGCGGTGACTCGCAGCCAGCCCGGTACGCCGTTGTCACGGACGAGGACGCCCCGGTCGAGGATCTTCTGCCAGGTGCCGTGCGTGTCCTCGAACCGGCCGAACTGGATGAAGTTGGCGTCGGATTCGGTCACTTCGTAGCCGATCGCACGCAGCTCGGCGACCAGCCGGTCCCGCTCCGCCTTGAGCTGCTCGACGTACCCGAGCAGCGTGTCGGTGTGCTCCAGGGCGGCGAGTGCCGTGGCCTGGGTGACGGCGGAGAGGTGGTACGGCAGGCGTACGAGCTGGACGGCGTCGACCACCGCCCGGTGCGCGGCGAGATAGCCGAGGCGCAGCCCCGCCGCGCCGAACGCCTTGGACATCGTCCGGGAGACGACCAGGTTCGGCCGGCCCTCGATCAGCGGCAGCAGCGAGTCGCGGTGGCTGAATTCGACGTACGCCTCGTCGACCACGACCAGCGAGGGCTTCGCGGCCTGGGCGGCCTCGTACAGGGCGAGGACCGTCTCCGCGTCGACCGCCGTGCCGGTGGGGTTGTTGGGGGAGGTGATGAAGACGACGTCGGGGCGGTGCTCGGCGATGGCCCGCGTGGCCGCCTCGGTGTCGATCGTGAAGTCGTCGCGGCGCGGGCCGGAGATCCAGTGCGTGCCGGTGCCGCGCGCGATCAGGGCGTGCATCGAGTACGACGGCTCGAAGCCGATGGCGCTGCGGCCCGGCCCGCCGAAGGTCTGCAGCAGCTGCTGGATGACCTCGTTGGAGCCGTTGGCCGCCCAGACGTTCTCGACGGCGACCGGGTGCTTACCGGTGCGGGTGAGGTACTTGGCGAGCTCCGTGCGCAGCTCGACCGCGTCCCGGTCGGGGTAGCGGTTGAGGCCGCGCGCGGCTTCCCGTACCCGCTCGGCGATCCGCTCGACGAGCGGCTCGGGCAGCGGGTAGGGGTTCTCGTTGGTGTTGAGCTGTACGGGGACGTCGAGCTGGGGCGCGCCGTACGGGGACTTGCCGCGCAGCTCGTCGCGGATGGGGAGATCGTCGATGCCGACGTTGCTCGTGCTCACTTGCTGTCGGGTACCTTCCAGCCGAACCTTGCCTTGAGCGCGGCGCCGTGCGCCGGGAGGTCCTCGGCCTCCGCCAGGGTCACCACGTGGTGGGTGACCTCGGCCAGCGCGTCCCGCGTGTAGTCGACGATGTGGATGCCGCGCAGGAAGGACTGGACGGACAGACCGGAGGAGTGGCAGGCGCAGCCGCCGGTGGGCAGCACGTGGTTGGAGCCCGCGCAGTAGTCGCCGAGGGAGACCGGCGCCCACGGGCCGACGAAGATCGCGCCCGCGTTGCGGACCCGGTCGGCGACGGCCGCCGCGTCGGCGGTCTGGATCTCCAGGTGCTCGGCGCCGTACGCGTCGACGACCCGCAGGCCCTCCTCCAGGCCGTCCACGAGGACGATGGCCGACTGCCTGCCGGAGAGGGCCGGGACGATCCGGTCCTCGACGTGCTTGGTGGCGGCGACCTGCGGCCGGAGCTCCCGCTCGACCGCGTCCGCCAGCTCGACGGAGTCGGTGACCAGGACGGCGGCGGCCAGCGGGTCGTGCTCGGCCTGGCTGATCAGGTCGGCCGCGACGTGCACCGGGTCGGCGGTGGTGTCGGCGAGGACCGCGATCTCGGTCGGGCCGGCCTCGGTGTCGATGCCGATCCGGCCGGTGAAGTAGCGCTTGGCGGCGGCGACCCAGATGTTGCCGGGGCCGGTCACCATGTTGGCGGGGGCGCATTCGTCGGTGCCGTACGCGAACATCGCGACGGCCTGGGCGCCTCCGGCGGCGTACACCTCGTCCACGCCGAGGAGCGCGCACGCGGCGAGGATCGTCGGGTGCGGCAGGCCCCCGGCTGCATCTCCTTCAAAACGGGGCTTCTGCGGCGGGGACGCGAGCGCGATGGACCCGACGCCCGCCTCCTGCGCCGGAACCGCGTTCATGATCACGGAGGACGGGTAGACGGAGCGTCCGCCCGGCGCGTACAGACCGACGCGCTCGACGGGGACCCACTTCTCGGTGACCGTGCCGCCGGGCACGACCTGGGTGGTGTGCGGGGCACGGCGCTGCTCGCGGTGGACGATCCGGGCGCGCCTGATCGACTCCTCGAGAGCCGCCCGGACGGCCGGGTCGAGCTCGGCCAGGGCCTTCTCCAGGGCCTCGGCCGGCACCCGGATCTGCTCCAGGGTGACTCCGTCGAACTTCTCCGCGTACTCGATCAGCGCCGCCGTGCCGCGATGGTGCACGTCCTCGCAGATGGGCCGCACCTTGTCCAGGGCGGCTTCCACGTCGAACTCGGCGCGGGGCAGCAGGTCGCGCAGAGCGCCGCCCTCGGGGAGGGCGTCGCCGCGCAGGTCGATTCGAGCCAGAGAGAGAGTTTGCAGCACGTATCAATTCTCTCAGACCGTTCACGAGCACCGGTCGCCTGTATCACTGGCTGATACTCCCACCCGTCTCCCGACCACCACCCCTCATCGAGCCGCTGCGCGCCGCCCCTCTGGTTCCACAAGTGATTCATGACCACTAGCGTTCAGTCCGTTACTCAGCGGGAAGAACTGCAGTACGAACCGGGAAGCGAGGGGGCGGCCTTGACCGAGCCGCAGGGTGTCGGCGTGGGCGTCGACATGCCCGACGATCTCACCACACCTGAGCTGGACCTCTGGACAGCCTTCGAGAGTGGGAGGACATGCGACCTCAGCGACACCAATCCGCTGCTGAACGATCCTTTCTCCAACCAGACCTGGGGCCCTGAGCGCAGCGTGCGCGCCCATGTGGTCGCCCATCTGCTGCTGCACGGGCCCGCCCCGCGCCCCGGCCGGGTCTGCGCGCTGAAGCTGCGCGGGGCGTACATCACCGGGAAGCTCACGCTCGCCGGCGGCACCATCTCGCCGTACGTCGAGCTGAACGGCTGTCGTTTCGAGAACGAGGTGAAGCTGCCGGAGGCGCACTTCACGACCGTGCGCATGGTCGAGTGCGCCATCCCCCGTCTGGAGGCGGCACGGCTGCACACCGAGGGAGACCTGCATCTGCCGCGCTGCCGGGTGGAGCGCGGGATCCGGCTCACGGACGCCCAGATCGGCACGGATCTGCTGATCAACCAGATCAGGGTCGGCCCGGACCTGCGCGGCCGGGCGATCGCCGCCGACGGGCTGTCCGTGGCGCAGGACCTCCAGGCCGAGCTGATCGAGACGCACGGCGAGGTCAGCATGCGCGGCGCGAAGATCGGCGTGTCGCTGAGCCTGCGCGGCAGCCGGCTGCGGGCGGTGGCGGGGCGGCGCGCGCTGAACGCCCCGCAGCTGACCGTGGAGCGCACGCTGTACATGACGCGGGCGTGGGTGACCGTGGCCGGTGATCAGGGGACCACTCCCCCGTTCGGGATCTCCAACGCCGCGGGTGGGCGCGCCGGGACGCGGGAGCAGCGCTTCGAGTGCCACGGCGGGGTGCGTCTCGACGACGGCCGGTTCGGCGACGCGGTCGACTTCCACAAGGCGCGCTTCGTGCTGTCCGACGACCGCAAGGAGGAACTGTCGCTGCGCCGGATCGTCACACCGGAGCTGCGTTTCAACGGGGAGCGACCGGAGGAGGGGCGCGTCGTGCTGAACGGCGCGAAGGTCGTCACGCTGATCGACCTGTCGTCGAGCTGGCCGGGGCCCGGCGGTCTCGCGATGGGCGGTTTCGTGTACGAGAACCTCGTCCCGTACAGCCGCTTCCCGCTCGCGCGGCGGCTGGAGTGGGTGGCGGCGGCGACTCCCGAGTACGCGCCGGAGCCGTACGAACGGCTGGCGTCGGTGCTGCGCAGCAGCGGCGAGGACGCGGACGCGCGCGAGGTTCTGCTCGCCAAACAGCGACGCCGCCGGGAGACGCTGCCGCTGGCCGCGAAGTCGTGGGGCTATCTCCAGGACTGGATCGTAGCGTACGGCTACCGGCCGGGGCGGGCGGCGCTGTGGATGGCGGTGCTGTGGGCGGCGGGAGCGCTGGCGTTCTCCCGCCACGACCCCGCGGCGATCAAGCCGGACGAGCATCCGCACTGGAACCCGTCGCTGTTCGCCCTGGACCTGCTGCTGCCGGTGATCAACCTCGGCCAGGACGGCTACTGGCGGCTGGAGGGCCGCTGGCAATGGGCGGCGGCCGCGCTGATCCTGCTCGGCTGGATCCTCGCCACGACGGTCGCGGCGGGCGCGTCACGGATGCTGCGCCGAGGCTGACGGATCTCCACGAGGGGGGCGCCCGCACCCCCTCGTCACCCACTCCTTTGCGGTTTCTTGACCTCTACCAGGACAACCATTCCACCTGCTACCAAAACTTCACAGATGCCCCCTGGCGCCGCCCCCACCTGCGGTTTTCAATGGTCCGCACCATGTCTCTGCTCCGTGCTCTGATCAGCACCGCCCGCATGGTCCGGCACACCCCGCGGCTCGCCGACGGGCTGCCGCCGGACGGCGAGGTGCTGCTCGACGCGCCCGACGACCGGCTCGGACCCGCGCTCGTCGCCGCCGCACTCGGCGACCACGGGCCCGCAGCGAAGCTGCTCGCCACCACGCGCGAGACGGCCGAGTGGGAGAACCGCGACCGGTACGTGACGCGCCTCGCGGCCTTCGCGTACGGCCGGGGCGACTGGCTGGACGACTGGCTCGCCACGGCGCCCGGCGACGCCGACGCCCTGCTGGTGAGGGCCGAGCTCGCGATGCGCAGGGCCTGGGAGTCGCCCGCGCGCGCCGAGCGGCTGCGCGAGGTCGGCCCGCTGATCGAGGCCGCGGCCGAGGCCGGCCCGCGCGATCCGGTGCCGTGGCGGCTCGCCCTGGACCACGCTCGCGGCACCCACGCCACGCACACCACCTTCGAGTCGCTGTGGGAGCAGGCCGTGCGCCGCTCCTCGCACCACTTCGGCGCGCATGTCGCGGCGCTCCAGTACCTGTCCGCGGTCTGCTGCGCCCGGTGGGGGGACACGCCGCACACGCCCGGCGACTCGCACCGCGAGTGCTTCGACTTCGCCGAGCGGGCCGCCGAGGACGCGCTCCCCGGCTCGCTCGTCCAGGCGCTGCCCGTGCGGGCCGCGTTCGACCGGCTGCTGACCGGCGGCCCCGGCTCCGTGGCGGCCGACCGCGTCGACGCCGCCGCGGATCGCGCGATCGCGCTGTCCGCCGCGTACCGGCCGACCGATCCGTGGCCCGCCGAGGTCCGCAACCTGCTGGTGTACGTCCTGATCGCGCGGGGCCGCTGGGCCGAGGCCCTGGAGCAGTTCCGGCTGACCGGCCCGTACGCGACGTCCTTCCCGTGGAGCTGTCTGACGGACGATCCGCTCGGCCGTTTCCTGGAGGCGCGCGACGGCGTACGGATCGAGATCGCCGCGTCGATGCCGCTGCGCCCGGCACGACAGAGCTTCCTGAACCGCCCAAACCGGGCGAACCGCGGCCGGGCCGGACAGAGCCGTTCCGGCGGCCATTACGCTTGACCGCTGTGACCACCGCTCGCCTGCCACTCTTCCCGCTCAACGCGGTGCTGTTCCCTGGCCTCGTGCTGCCGCTGAACGTCTTCGAGGAGCGGTATCGCGCCATGATGCGCGAGTTGCTGAAGGCCGACGAGTCGCAGCCGCGCCGATTCGCCGTGGTCGCCATCCGCGACGGCCGCGAAGTCGCACCGACCGCCCCCGGAATGCCGGATCAGACGGCCCTGCCCGAGAAGGGCCCGGCGGCCGGTTTCGGCCCGGACCCGATCCAGGCGTTCCACCGGGTCGGCTGCATCGCGGACGCCGCGACGATCCGGGAGCGCTCGGACGGCAGCTTCGAGGTGCTGGCCACGGGAACGAGCCGGGTGAAACTGCTCTCCGTCGACGCGAGCGGCTCCTTCCTGACCGCCGAACTCGAAGAGATCCCGGAGGAGTCGGGGGACGGGGCGGGGGCGCTCGCCGAAGGTGTCCTGCGGGCGTTCCGCAACTACCAGAAGCGGCTGGCGGGTGCGCGGGAGCGTTCGCTGGCCACCGGTGCGGAGCTGCCGGACGAGCCGTCGGTGGTGTCGTACCTGGTGGCGGCCGCGGCCGTCCTGGACACCCCGGCCAAGCAGCGGCTGCTTCAGGCGCCGGACACCGCGACCCGGCTGCGTGAGGAGCTGAAGCTGCTGCGCGCGGAGACCGCGGTGCTGCGGCATCTCCCGTCGCTGCCCGCGGTCGATCTGACGCGCGCGCCGACGAGCCCCAACTGAACCGAGGACGTGGATCGTGGCGAAGAAGAAGCAGCAGGGCGGGGGCGGCACCCCGGCGACGGTGGCGCTGACGGCCGCGGGCACGGCGTTCACCGTCCACGCGTACGAGCACGACCCGGCGTCCGCGTCGTACGGCGAGGAGGCCGCCGAGGCCCTCGGCGTCTCCCCCGACCGGGTCTTCAAGACGCTCGTCGCGGACGTGGACGGCGAGCTGACCGTGGCGGTCGTCCCGGTCGCCGGACAGCTCGACCTCAAGGCCCTGGCCTCGGCCGTGGGCGGCAAGCGGGCGGCGATGGCCGACCCGGCGGCGGCGGAGCGCACCACGGGCTATGTGCGGGGCGGCATCTCACCGCTCGGCCAGCGCAAGCGGCTGCGGACGGTCCTCGACGCGTCGGCCTCCGGGCACCCGACGATCTGCGTCTCGGCCGGCCGCCGCGGCTTGGAGGTCGAACTCGCCCCGACCGATCTGGCGACGCTCACGGGCGCGGTGCTGGCCCCGATCGGGCGCGCGTAACCGTTCCTGGGGACTGAGTCCCGCTCAGCCGCACGCCCCGAACGGTCTTGGGCGCACCGGTCCCCGGCGTACTCGACCCCGGGGCGGTGACACGCATCCTGTGCGTGGTCTGGGCCCGGGAGGCCAGATCCCTCACGACCTGGCCATGGTGGGTACGGCCAGAGGCGACGGGGAGGCCCCGAACCATCTCGCTGGTGGAGCGGGGCCCCGCACTCCCCCAGCTACCGCTGGGAGGTGCCCCCAGGCGCCGTACCCGGCGTCCCAGATCGCACGATCACCGTAGCCCGAACAGCCCGGATCGACGCAAGCCCGAAGGTCGACCATCACACGATCGAGCTCATCGTCCTCGTGCACGCTCCCCAACGAGCAGCCGACAACCCCTCGACGGGGGTCGGGTTCTCGGCTACGACCGAAGGACACGCCGATGCCCGATCGGCCGACTGCTCGATGCGAGGGGCCGGATGTCGAAGAGGACCCGCAAGCGCAAGTGGCGTCTGAGGAAGGGCCGCGCGAACCACGGACGCCGACCGGCGTAACGCGGCGGCGGGGAGGCGCGGGTCGGCGGGACACGTGGGTCGAATGGGCCCGCCACCCTGCGGAACGCTCAGGTTGGCTATGCCGCCACCCGGCGGACGCACCAGCTGGCTCGGCCCGCCACCCGGCGGAGTGGGTGGCTCAGCTCGGCCCGCCACCCGGCGGAGTGGGTGGCTCAGCTCGGCCCGCCGCCCAGCGGAGGCTGCGGACCGGGCATGGGCCATTCCGGTTCCGGATCGCGCGGGCCGAAGAGGGCCGTCAGGGCGAGGTGCACCAGCATCGCGGCGACGGGCCAGGCGAGCAGCGCTGCGTACGAGTGCAGCTCCAGTGGTCCCTCGAACGTGCTGCCGGGGTCCGCGGCGCGGGCCTGCGCGATCACATCGGCCTCGGACGGGCCGATCAGCACCGCCACACCCCAGGCCAGTGCCGAGGCGAGCAGTCCGCCCAGCGCGAGGCCGATGACCAGCGCGACCCCGCCGCGGCGCCGGATCCAGAACACCGCGGCGGCGCTGAGTACGCCGAAGCCCACGGCCAGCAGCGCGAAGGTGGCGTCCGCGCCGGCCGCCTGCTCGCCCGCGGCGTCGTCGGCGAAGAGCGCGGTCTCGGTGGAGACCCACGGCACGCGGGGCGCCAGCCAGAGCCACAGCAGTCCGAGTGCGATGCCCGAGAGCGCCACGGCCGCCATGGTGATGGCGGCGTGCCGCAGGTCCGTCTTCATGTCCGGCCCTTCTCCGTCCGGATACGGAGGGACGGGGTACGGGTTCCAGGGCGCGCTGTGCGGCGAAGGCTGGTGAGGCGGCGTCAGGGGTGCGGTCACCCTGCCATCGTGCCAAACGTCGCCCTCACACGCCTCACCGGACCGCGGCCCTCCGGTACGCCCAGGTGGCGACGGCCAGCGAGACGACACCCACGACCGCGCAGACCGCGAGGTCGAGCGCGACGATCGACCACCTGGGGTGGGCCTGGAAGGTGTGGGCGAGGGCCTCGACGCCGTAGGTGGAGGGGAGGAGGTCGCGGGCGTACGCGATCGGGCCGGGCAGCCGGCCGGCCGGGAGGACGCCCAGCAGCAGCGCGGCGGACATGCCCAACTGGCCGAGCAGTGTGGCGATTTCCTGGCGGGGCGCGAGCAGCCCGAGGGCGGCGCCGAACCCGGCGAGCGCGGCGCCCGCGAGCGGGATCACGGCCGCGAGCACCCACAGATGCGTCAGCGGCAGCCCGAAGAGCACCGAGCCGACGACCGCGGTCACGATCGTCCCGGGCACGGTGAAGGAGGCGTACGCCCCCGCCGCGCCGAGCACCACCGCCGCGGGCGGCACGGGCAGGGTGGCGTAGTGGTCGAGGCCGCCGCCGGCCCTGAGCTGCCCGAAGTACTGGGCGAGCAGGTTGAGCGCGACGAACGCGACCACGAGCACGGACGATCCGGCGACGACGGCCCGAGCCTCGGCTCCACCGTCGACCACGCCGCGCATCAGCACCATGATCCCGACGGACTGGAACGTCGCCACGAACAGCAACGGGATCCGGGCCACCCGCGCCCGCGACAACTGGGCCCGGTACACGGCCGCGAGCGCGGGCAGCACGCGCGCACGCGGCGCGAGCGGATACTCCCCGCTCCCCGAGCGCTCCTCCCGCGCCCCCCGCCCGCTCGCGGACGCGGCCTCCACCGGCATGGTGCTCACCTGGCGCTGCTCCTGTTCCGTATGTACGGCCTCACTGTGCCACGGCCTCCATCCGGCACCCGCCCCGGACAGCGGGCACGCAAGCCCGCCGGCGGCGCCGACGAGCGCGGCGCTGACCGGACGGTGCGGGAACGAACGTCGGCGGTCACGCCTTCACCAGGCCCTTCGTGGCGTGGCCGCCGAGAGACAGGTAGACGTCCTCGAGGCTGGGCGTGGCCAGGGTGAAGTCGTCCAGGGCCGCGAAGGCCGCGCCGCCGGTCACCGCGGCGACGGCCGCGCGGGCGTCGTCGGGGGCCAGGCGGAGGGTCCAGCGGCGACCGGACTCCTGGGCGGAGGCGCGTAGGGCGGCGACCTCCGGGACGTCCAGCGGTGCGCGGTCGCGCCAGACGAGTTCGACGCGGACCTCGCCCGCGACGCGCTCCTTGAGCCCGGCCGGGGTGTCGCAGGCGATGACACGGCCGCGCTCCAGCACGGCGACGCGGTCGAGGACGGTCTCGGCCTCGATGACGTTGTGGGTGACGAGGAGCACCGTCGCCCCGTGCTCGGCGCGGCGCCGGTCCACCGCGGCCCAGACGGCGCGGCGCGCGACCGGGTCCATTCCGGTGGTGGGCTCGTCCAGCACCAGGAGCGGCCGCTCACCGACCAGCGTGGCGGCGAAACACGCGAGACGCCGCTGGCCGCCCGAGAGCTTCTTCAGGGGACGCCCGGCCAGCCCGGCCAGCCCCAGCTCCTCCAGTACGGCGTCGCGCTCCGCCCGCGCCTCCCGTACCCCGAGCCCCCGCAGCCGACCCGTCGTCTCGGCCGCGAGCGCCACGGTCAGCTCGTCGAGCGCGGTGGATTCCTGGCCGAGGTAGCCGATGAGGCGGGCCGCGCGCTCGGGGTGGCGTACGAGATCGTGGCCGAGGATCTCGACGGCGCCGGAGTCGGGGCGCATCAGACCGGTGAGCTGACGGACCAGGGTGGACTTGCCCGCGCCGTTGGGGCCGAGCAGGCCGAAGATCTCACCGCCCCGGACCTGGAGCGAGATCCCGTCGGTGGCGCGTACCTCGGGGCTCGCGGCCACCCCCCGCCGGGCACGCGCGGCAGGGTACGTCTTGACCAGATCCCGCACCACGCACACCGTACTCACGAGGGACGAGCCTACGGGGTCCGCCGGGCTACTCCGGCGCGGGGGCGTGTTCGGCGGCGGCCCGGACATCGATCTCGCGCCAGAATCCCGCCCGGATCGCATAGCGGTCGTGCTCGTCGATCTGGTCGTCCTTGTGCGCCAGGAGTCCGAACCGGGCCGCGTATCTCAGCAGTTCGCCGTCGATGCGGTGCGGGATGCGCGGGTACATCGTGGACAGCTTCTGCACGTGCGAGGGGTCCGGCAGCCGTTCCATCCAGCGCCGCGCGAAGACCTGACCGACCTCGAAGGGGTCACCGCCGACCGTGGTGATGTCCTCCTCCCGGTCGGCCCAGCGCTGCTCGGCGCTGGTGAGCTGGGCGAGGGTGGGCAGGGACGCGGTCTCCGGCGGCTCTCCCAGCGCGCCGTTGCCGCCGCCCGGGCGCTCGATCCAGCCCTTGTCCGACGACCACCGGAGGGTCGCCCCCACCGGCTGCCGGTCGGCCGGCGGCACGGGGCCGCGCAGGCCGGCCAGGTCCTTCGGGGTGGGCACCCCCTTGATCCCGGGACTGCCGGGGCCGGCGGCCGCGGCGGCCGCGGCCACCCCGTTCTCCGGGGCGGTCCGCGCGGCCTCGGCCGGTGTCCCGTTGCGTACGTGCGCCGCCGTACGGTCCGCCTCCGCCCGCTCGGCCGCCGCCGTGGCGGCGAGCGCGGACTCGGGCAGTGGTGCGGACAGGATCGCCGCGATCTCGGGGCGCGGCGCGGGCGGCGGGGCGCAGATGCCGGTGAGTTCCTTCGCGCGTACGGCCCGGGTGATCCAGACCCGGTCGAGGACGCGCCGCTCGTCGGCCTCGGCGACCAGGTCCTCCGACTGGTTGTAGTCGCCGTCGGCGGCCTGCACCGCCCAGAGGTGGACGGCCACGCCGTGTTCCTTCGCGGACATCAGCCCCGGCAGCAGATCGCCGTCGCCGGTCACGAGCACGACATCGGAGCAGGCACGGTTCCTGGCCAGCTCGGTGAGCTCGGCGTGCATCGCGGCGTCGACGCCCTTCTGCGCCCAGCGGCCGTCGCTGCGGGTCAGCGCTCCGAGCCGGACGGTCACCCGGGGCATGACCCGCAGCCGCCGGTGTTCCGGCTGGGGTACGCGGTCGGGGGCGCCGTCGAACCAGTAGATGCGCAGCAGCGGACGTTCCGTATCGGCCTCGGCGCGATCCCGCAGGCCCTGGATGAGGGCGGCGTGATCGACGGTGATCCGGGAACGGGCGGGCTCCCCGGCAAGGAGACTCGCGGCGGCGCCCAGCAGATAGCCGGCGTCCACCAGGACGACGCAGCGGTCCACGTGTTCCACCCTCTTTCGGGAACCTCGGGATCGGACGTGCTTCGGGTTTCCTTCGAGTCTGCCCGACAGCCGGGAGGTTAACGGCCGGAACTCGATCACCGGCGTGGCGGATCGTGAAGCGGCACCCTAGCAGCGCCTCGTTACTCACCGCAATGATCCGAAATGCGATGTTTGTACGGGTGTGTGAGTCTGATGGCGGCCCTGGCCCCTAGATCCCCCAGGAGGCAGACCATGGCCAAGAACAAAAATCGCAAGCAGGGCGGCGGTCAGCCGCAGCGCGCGTCCGCGGCGGAGCGCGGTTCCGAGCAGGCCAAGACGACCGCGTACGAGTCCCAGTCGCGACCGCAGACCCAGGCACAGGGCAGCCCCGCCGATGTTGCCCGTAAGCACCAGCGGCGCTTCGGTCACAACTGACGGCAGCCGCCGGCCGGGCCTTCGGCCACGCAGAAGGGGCGCACCCGCTGAGGACGGGTGCGCCCCTTCTGCGTGCCGTGATGCCGTGCGCTCAGCCGGCCAGGCAGGACGGGCCGAGGAGCACCTTCAGATCGCCGAAGAGCGCGGGATCCGGCTGCACCCGATGCCGGTCGAGGCGCAGCACCGTGGTCTTGCGGGCGCCCTGGAGCTTGATCCGCACCTCCGTGTTGCCCCTGTGGTGACCGAGGATCTCGCCGAGGCGGCTGACCATGGGCGGGGTGACCTTCACCGTGGGGATGGTGATCACCACGGGTGCGTTGGTGCCCGCCGATGACAGGTCGGGGACCATCAGCTCCATCGCGACGAGGCGCGGGACGTCCTCGCGCTTGTCGAGGCGTCCCTTGACGAAGACGACCGTGTCCTCGACGAGCTGGGTGGACACCAGCTGGTACGTCGCCGGGAAGAACATGCACTCGATCGAACCGGCCAGGTCCTCCACGGTGGCGATCGCCCACGCGTTGCCCTGCTTGGTCATCTTGCGCTGCAGGCCCGAGATGATGCCGCCGATGGTGACGACCGCGCCGTCCGCGTGCTCGCCTCCGGTGAGCTGGGAGATTCCGGCGTCCGTCTTGTCGGACAGGACGTGCTCCAGGCCGAAGAGCGGGTGGTCGGACACGTAGAGGCCGAGCATCTCGCGCTCCTGCGCGAGCAGATACGACTTCTCCCACTCGACGTCGGAGAACTCGACGTCGAGTCCGAAGCCGGGCTCGTCGCTCGCCTCGTCGCCCATCCCGCCGAAGAGGTCGAACTGCCCCTCGGCCTCCTTGCGCTTGACCGCCACCACGTTGTCGATCATGGGCTCGTGCTGGGCGACCAGGCCCTTGCGGGTGTGGCCCATCTCGTCGTAGGCGCCGGCCTTGATGAGCGACTCGATGGTCCGCTTGTTGCAGACGACCGCCTCGACCTTGTCGAGGAAGTCGGGGAAGGACGTGTACTTCCCCTTGGCCTTGCGGGACCTGATGATCGACTCGACGACGTTCGTACCGACGTTGCGGACGGCGGAGAGGCCGAAGAGGATCACGTCGTCGCCCTGGGCGGCGAAGTTCGACTCGGACTCGTTGACGTTGGGCGGCAGGACCTTGATGCCCATGCGGCGGCACTCGTTCAGATAGACGGCCGACTTGTCCTTGTCGTCCTTCACCGAGGTGAGCAGCGCCGCCATGTACTCGGCCGGGTAGTTGGCCTTGAGGTACGCGGTCCAGTAGGTGACCAGCCCGTACGCCGAGGAGTGCGCCTTGTTGAAGGCGTATCCGGCGAACGGCACCAGGACGTCCCACAGGGCCTGGATCGCCGCGTCGGAGAAGCCGTTCTTACGGGCACCCGCCTGGAAGATGGAGAAGTTCTTCGCCAGTTCTTCCGGCTTCTTCTTGCCCATCACGCGGCGCAGGATGTCGGCCTCGCCGAGCGAGTAGCCGGCGATGATCTGGGCGGCCTTCTGCACCTGCTCCTGGTACACGATGAGCCCGTAGGTGAGGCCCAGGGTCTCCTTGAGCGGCTCCTCCAGCTCCGGGTGGATCGGGGTGATCTCCTGGCGGCCGTTCTTGCGCTCGGCGTAGTTCGTGTGCGAGTTCATGCCCATCGGGCCCGGCCGGTAGAGGGCCGAGACGGCGGAAATGTCCTCGAAGTTGTCGGGCTGCATCTGGCGCAGCAGCGAGCGCATCGGGCCGCCGTCGAACTGGAAGACGCCGAGCGTGTCACCGCGGCAGAGCAGTTCGTACGTCTTGGGGTCGTCCAGCGGCAGGGCGAGCATCTCCAGGTCGATGCCCTTGTTGGCCTTCACCATCTTGACGGCGTCGTCCATGATGGTGAGGTTGCGCAGGCCCAGGAAGTCCATCTTGATCAGGCCGAGGGACTCGCACTGCGGGTAGTCCCACTGCGTGATGGTCACGCCGTCCGTGTGCCGCACCCAGATCGGGGCATGGTCGACGATGGGCTCGCTGGACATGATCACGCCGGCCGCGTGCACACCCATCTGCCGGACCAGGCCCTCGACGCCCTTGGCGGTGTCGATGACCTTCTTGACGTCCGGCTCGTTCTCGTACATCCCCCGGATCTCGCCCGCCTCGTTGTAGCGGGGGTGGGAGGGGTCGGTGATGCCGCTGAGGTCGATGCCCTTGCCGAGGACGTCGGCGGGCATGGCCTTGGTGAGGCGGTCTCCCATCGCGTACGGGTAGCCCAGCACGCGCGCGGAGTCCTTGATCGCGTTCTTGGCCTTGATCTTGCCGTACGTGCCGATCATGGCGACCTTGTCGGCGCCGTACTTCTCGGTCACGTACCTGATCACTTCGACGCGCCTGCGCTCGTCGAAGTCGATGTCGACGTCGGGCATGGAGACGCGCTCGGGGTTGAGGAAGCGCTCGAAGATCAGCCCGTGCTCGATCGGGTCGAGGTCGGTGATGCCCATGGCGTACGCGACGATCGAGCCCGCGGCGGAACCACGGCCGGGGCCCACCGCGATGCCGTTGTTCTTCGCCCACATGATGAAGTCGGCGACCACGAGGAAGTAGCCCGGGAACCCCATCTGGATGATGACGTCCATCTCGTAGTCCGCCTGCTTCTGGCGGTCCTCGGGCACGCCACCGGGGTAGCGGCGGTTCATGCCGCGCCGCACTTCCTCCTTGAACCAGGTGACGTTCGTGTAGCCCTCTTCGGGGATGTCGAACTTCGGCATGAGGTCGCGCTTCTCGAACATGCCGGTGGTGTCGATCTGCTCGGCGACCAGCAGGGTGTTGCTGCAGCCCTCCTGCCAGGCGTCCGAGGAGTCGATCGCGTACATCTCGTCGGTCGACTTCAGGTAGTAGCCGGTGCCGTCGAACTTGAAGCGGTCGGGGTCCGAGAGGTTCTTGCCGGTCTGGATGCACAGCAGGGCGTCGTGGGCGCCCGCCTCGTGGGCGTATGTGTAGTGCGAGTCGTTGGTGACCAGCGGCGGGATGCCGAGCTTCTTGCCGATCTCCAGGAGGCCGTCGCGGACGCGGCGCTCGATCTCGATGCCGTGGTCCATCAGCTCCAGGAAGTACCGGTCCTTGCCGAAGATGTCCTGGTACTCGGACGCCGACTTGAGGGCCTCGTCGAACTGGCCGAGGCGCAGCCGGGTCTGGAGCTCACCGGAAGGACAGCCGGTGGAGGCGATCAGCCCCTCGGACCACTGGGCGATGGTCTCCTTGTCCATACGGGGCCACTTCTGCAGCCAGCCCTCGGCGTAGGCGTCGGACGACAGCCGGAAGAGGTTGTGCAGGCCCGTCCTGTTCGCCGCCCAGATCGTCTTGTGGGTGTAACCACCCGAACCGGAGACGTCGTCGCGCTTCTGGTGCGGCTGGCCCCACTGGATCTTCCGCTTGTTGCGCCGGGACTCCGGGGCGACGTACGCCTCGATACCGATGATCGGGGTGACTCCGGCGTTCTTCGCGGAGTGGAAGAAGTCATAGGCGCCGTGAAGATTGCCATGGTCGCTCATGGCGATGTGCGTCATGCCCATCTCGTTGCAGGCATTGAACATGTCCTTGAGCCGCGCGGCACCGTCCAGCAGCGAGTACTGGGTGTGGACGTGGAGGTGCGTAAAGGGCGGCTTGGTCACGGCTGAAGGCCTCCGGCTGCAGTTTTCGGGGGACGCCCCCGGACCCCGCACGTGGGGGCCGGCGACAGGCTGCGGACAGTCTGGGGGGACAGCGTGGAAGTCTACGACCCCGGACCGACAATCGCGGGGCACTCCCGAGTACGGTCGCGCGTTGAGCGGGGCGGAACACCTGTCCTATTTGTCATGTACCGCTTGCACCAGGAGGCACCCAGCGATGTCGGTCCACCAGCCCTCGGCTTCCGGCCCGGCCGGCGAGCGCGGCGAGGAGATCCTCGCCGTCTTCGACACCGCCTTCGGCGAGCTCCTGGCCGCCGACCCGGCCGCGTTCCGGGTGAAGTTCCGCAAGATGGCGGGCTCGGCCTTCGCCTTCTACCGGGGCACGGCGTGCCTCTTCTACGCCGACCTGGAGCGTGAGCAGAACAGCGGTCCGTACCTGGACGAGCGCACGAGCCGGGTGTGGATCCACGGCGATCTCCACGCCGAGAACTTCGGCACATACATGGACGCGAACGGGCGGCTGATCTTCAACGTCAACGACTTCGACGAGGCGTACGTCGGCCCCTTCATCTGGGACGTCAAGCGGCTCTCCGCCTCCCTCGCGCTGATCGGCTACACGAAGGCGCTCAGCGACCGGCAGATCACCGAGCTGGTGCGGACCTACGCCGCCGCCTACCGCGAGCGCATCCATGCCCTGGCGACCGGCGCCAAGGACAGTGATCTCGGCGAACTGCCGCCCTTCACGCTGGACACCGCCGAGGGCCCGCTGCTGGAGGCGCTGCGCAGCGCCCGTGCGCTGACCCGCTTCGGGCTGCTGGAGTCGATGACCGAGATCCGTGACTTCGAGCGGCGTTTCAAGGAGGGCGGCGGCTCCATCGAGCTGGACGCGGCGACGCGGTACAAGGTGCTGGCGGCCTTCGACGGCTATCTGGAGACCCTGCCCGAGTCGAGTCTCACCCGCCCCGACTCGTACCGGGTGAAGGACGTGGTCGGGCGGCGCGGCATAGGCATCGGGTCGGCCGGTCTGCCCTCGTACAACATCCTCCTGGAGGGCAACAGCGACGCGCTCGAGAACGACGTCGTGATCTATATGAAGCAGGCGCAGACCCCGGCGGTGTCCCGGCACATCACCGACGCGCGGGTGCGCGGCTACTTCCAGCACGAGGGGCACCGCACGGTGATCTCCCAGCGGGCGCTCCAGGACCACGCCGACCCGTGGCTGGGCTGGACCGAGCTGAACGGGGCCGGCCAGCTGGTCGCCGAGGTCTCGCCGTACGCCGTGGATCTGGACTGGTCGGACATCGACGACCCGGAGGAGATCGCGGCGACCGTCGCCGACCTCGGCCGGGCGACGGCCACGATGCACGCGGCGGCGGACGACGAGAGCGGCCACTCGCTGGTGCCCTTCTCCACCGAGCGGGCCATCGACGCGGCGATCGCGGCGGACGAGGACGGCTTCGGGGAGCTGCTGGTGGACTTCGCGCACAGCTACGGGGCGCGGGCGCGGGCGGACCACCAGATCTTCGTGGACCTCTTCCGCAACGGCCGGATTCCGGGTCTTCGATAAGGATCGGTAAGGAACGGAGCGGGATTCCGGTGAGGCTTGATCCGCACCTCTCTTAGGACCCGCTTACGGCGGTCCATGGCACACTCCTGGGCGATGGACATATCAGGGACGCGGCTGAGAGGGCTGCGGGCAGCGATCTTCACGGCGGTCGTCGTGACGCTGTCCGTGGCCTCCCACGTGCTGCTGTCCCAGGTGCCGCTGCCGCTGCTGACCGTCGGCGCCGTCGCCGCCGGGGTGTTCGTGATCGCGTACGCCCTGTCCGGCCGCGAGCGCGGCTTCGGGCCGATAGCCGCCGTGCTCGTCCCGCTGGAGCTGGCGGCGGACACCGTCCTCACCAGCGGGCAGCACGTCTGTTACGGCGCCGCGGGCGGACCGGTCGCCGGTTCGCTGCGGGCGGTCGGTGTGGACGTGCTGTGCGGTGGCGGTGCCGTGGGCGCCCCGCTGCCCGGTGTGGCCCGCGCCGACGGCCGGATGGCCGAGCTGCTGAACTCCCCCGACCCGTCCGTGCCCTGGCTGCTGCTCGCCGCACACGTGTCGGTCGGCCTGCTCGCCGCGGTCTGGCTGCGGCACGGCGAGGCGGCGCTCGCGGGCCTGCTGCGGGCGGTGGCGGCGTTCGCGTTCCGGCCGCTGCTGATCGCCGTGGCCGCCGTCGGTGCGGCCGTCGGCCCCCTGCGCCGCGCGGCCCTGCCCACCGGCCGGCCGCGCTCCGGGCGCGCCCGGCTTCTCGTGCACTCCGTGGGACGGAGGGGACCGCCGCTCCAGGCTCTCGCTCTCAGCTGAGACCTGCGACCGGACCGTCCCCATCCGAACCACTGATACACGGAGTAAACGATCATGAGTGCACGCAACAGCCAGGCCAACAAGGCGGCCGCCCGCGAGCGGCTGCGCGCGGAGCGCGAGCGCCAGGCCAAGAAGGACAAGGCCAAGCGGCAGATCATCGTCGCCGCCTCGATCGTCGGCGTACTGGCCGCGGCGGGCGGTGTCGGCTACCTGATCATGCAGGCCAACAAGCCCACCGCCTGGGAGGCTGCCAAGAACGCCAAGGTGGTGCAGCCGAAGAACACCGAGGGCGAGAACGGCACGACCGTCGTCGTCGGCAAGCCGGCCGCGAAGAAGACCCTGGAGCTGTTCGAGGACTCGCGCTGCCCGGTCTGCGCCACGTTCGAGCAGGCGGTCGGCGAGACGATCAAGAAGGACGTCGACGCCGGCAAGTACAAGATCAAGTACGTCGGTGCGACCTTCATCGACAACGCCACCAACGGCGAGGGTTCGAAGAACGCCCTGTCCGCGCTGGGGGCGGCGCTCAACGTGAGCCCCGAGGCCTTCATCGAGTACAAGGCGGCCCTGTACTCCACGAGGTTCCACCCGGTCGAGTCCGACGACAAGTTCGCCAATGACGACTACCTGATCGAGGTGGCGGACTCGGTGCCCGCCCTGAAGAACAACACGGCCTTCGAGAAGGCCGTCAAGGACGGCACGTACGACGCCTGGGCGCTGAAGATGTCCGAGTCCTTCGACGAGAGCGGCGTCAAGGGCACGCCGACGCTGAAGATGGACGGCAAGAAGGTCACCGCCGAGGGCAGCGACAACGCGCCGATGACGGCGGACGAGTTCAACGCCGCGATCAGCAAGGCCCTCAAGGGGTAACCGCCACACGGCGCTTTACGGACGGGTGGGCGAACTTTACTGGTTCGCCCACCCGTTCGCTTTACTGGTCAGTAGTCTGATCGGCCGTGACCAGTAGATCTCTCACAACTCCGAGCCGCCGCACGGTCGTCAAGGCCGCTGCCGCCACCGCTGCCGCCGCGCCCGTGCTCACGGGCACGGCTGCCTCCGCCGCCACCGCGGCCTCCGCCTCCCCCTCTGCCACGCAGAGCCCGGCCTTCCTCCACGGCGTCGCCTCCGGCGACCCGCTGCCCGACGGTGTGCTGCTGTGGACCCGGATCACCCCGGCCCCGGACGCCGTGCCCGGCTCCGGCAAGGGCCCCGACACGGAGGTGAGCTGGGAGGTCGCGGACGACACGGGCTTCACCCAGGTCGTCGCGCGTGGCCGGACGACCGCGACCGCCGCGTCCGACCACACGGTGAAGGTGGACGTAAGGGGCCTGCGCCAGGCGACCGTCTATTACTTCCGCTTCACGGCCGGGACCGCGCTCTCGCCCGTCGGCCGCACCCGCACCGCCCCGGCCACCGACGCCGCCGCACCCGGAGTGCGCTTCGGCGTGGTGTCCTGCGCCAACTGGGAGTCGGGGTACTTCTCCGCGTACCGGCATCTCGCGGCCCGCGCCGACCTCGACGCGGTCTTCCATCTCGGCGACTACATCTACGAGTACGGCACCGGCGGCTACCCGGCGGAGAAGTACGTCATACGCCGGCACGAGCCCCAGCACGAGATACTCAGCCTCGCCGACTACCGCACCCGGCACGGCAAGTACAAGACCGACGCCGACCTTCAGGCGCTGCACGCCGCCCACCCCGTCATCGCGATCTGGGACGACCACGAGATCGCCAACGACGCCTGGTCCGGCGGCGCCGAGAACCACACGCCGGGCGCCGAGGGCGACTACGCGGCCCGCGCGGCGGCCGCCAAGCAGGCCTACTTCGAGTGGATGCCGGTGCGCGCCTCGACGGCGGGCACGGTCTACCGCCGGCTGCGTTTCGGCAAGCTGGCCGATCTGCATCTGCTGGACCTGCGCTCGTTCCGTTCGGAGCAGGCGTCGGTGGGCAGCGGAAAGGTCGACGACCCGGAGCGTACGCTCACGGGCCGTGCCCAACTGGACTGGCTGAAGGCGGGGCTGGCGTCATCGGACGCGGCCTGGAAGCTGGTCGGTACGTCGGTGATGATCTCGCCGGTCGCGTTCGGCTCCGTACCGGCCCATCTGCTGGAGCCGATAGCCGAGTTGCTGGGCCTGCCCAAGGAAGGGATCGCGGCCAACGTCGACCAGTGGGACGGCTACACGGACGACCGCAAGGAGCTGCTGAAGCACCTGACGGACCATGGCATCACGAACACCGTGTTCCTCACCGGCGACATCCACATGGCGTGGGCCAATGACGTACCGGTGAAGGCGGCGACGTATCCGCTGTCGCGGTCGGCCGCGACCGAGTTCGTGGTGACCTCGGTGACCTCCGACAATCTGGACGACATCCTGCGTGTCGCGCCGGGCACGGTGTCGCTGGTCGCGTCGGGCGCCATCAGGGCCGCCAACCGCCATGTGAAGTGGGTCGACATGGACGGCCACGGCTACGGCGTCCTCGATGTCACCGCCGAGCGCTCGCAGATGGACTACTACACGCTCTCGGACAAGACGAAGGCCGACGCCACGGCCGCGTGGACCCGCTCGTACCGGACGCTCAGCGGTACGCAGAAGGTCGAGCGCGTGGACCAGCCGGTGCGCTGAGGAGCCGCGGAGGCGGATGGGGCCCGGTGTCGCCGTGCCCCATCACCCCGGCGGGGCCGCGCCGGTCGGCCTGCGTCAGCCGGTCGTCAGCCCTCGTCGATCGAGTCCAGGAAGCCCAGCGCCACCCGCCAGGTCTGCTCGGCGGCCTCCTCGTCGTAGTCGGGCAGTTCCGGGTCGGTGTAGAGATGCCCGGCGCCCGGGTAGCGGTGGACCTCGACGTCCGCACCGGCCTTGCCCATCTGCAGATACCAGGCCGTCAGCCAGTCGTGCGGCTCGAACGCATCGGGGTCGGCGACGTGCAGTTGTACGGGCAGCCCGTCCGCCGTCGCGTTCTCCGCGATGTCGGACGTGCCGTGCAGCAGCAGAAGACCACGGGCCTTCTCGTCGCCGAGCGCCAGGTTCTGCGCGACGGCCGCCCCGAACGAGAAGCCGCCGTACACGAGCCCCCGCTCGGAGAGGGGCGCGGCGGCCAGGATCGCCCGCTTCAGCAGCTCGTCCACTCCGACTTCGTCCTTGTACGCCCTGCCGTCCTCCACGGAGTCGTAGACCCGGCCCTCGAAGAGATCGGGGGTCCACACCTCGTGCCCGGCCGCCCGCAGCCGGTCGGCGGCGGCCGACACCGCGGGACGAAGACCGTATATCGAATGGAAGAGCATGATGTCCATGCGGTCAGGTTACGTTCCAAGGCATGGAGAACGTGCTGCGTCCGTTGATCGTCATCGGCGGCTCGGTCGTGCTCACGCTGCTGGTGGGCTGGCTGACCGATGTGCTGCTGCGCCGGGCCGACTCCCGGCACGCCGAGACACCGCTGTGGGGCCTGCTGCGCCGCTGCCGGGTCCCGTTCCAGTTCGTGTTCTGCGCGGCGCTGCTGAGAGGAACGTTCCGGCACGCGGAGATCGAGGCCGTCGACGAGCACGCGGCGGGCATCGGACAGGTGCTGACCCTGGTGCTCGTCGGAGCCTCGGCCTGGCTGGTGGTGCGGATCGCGACGGCCGTCGTCGAGTCCTCGTACTCGCGCTACGCCGCGGCGAGCCGCGATCCGGCCCGGGTACGCCGGGTCCGTACGCAGGTGACGCTGATCCACCGGGTCGTCATCGCGGTGGTCGGGGTCGTGGCGGTGGCGTCGATGCTCCTGACGTTCCCCGCGATGCGGGCCGTCGGCACGTCCTTGCTCGCCTCCGCCGGCGTCCTCGGGATCGTCGCCGGAATCGCGGCCCAGTCGACGCTGGGCAATCTCTTCGCGGGCCTGCAGATCGCCTTCGGCGACATGGTCCGCATCGGCGACACGGTGGTCGTGGACGGCGAGTGGGGGACGGTCGAGGAGATCACGCTGACCTTCCTCGCGGTGCGCACCTGGGACGAGCGCCGGATCACGATGCCCGTCTCGTACTTCACCGGCAAACCGTTCGAGAACTGGTCACGCGGCGGAGCCCAGATGACCGGCACGGTCTTCCTCCACCTCGACCACTCGGCACCGGTGCCCGAGCTGCGCGAGACGCTCCACGACATCCTGCGCGAAAGCCCGGCGTGGGACGGCCGCGACTGGTCGCTCGCCGTCACGGACACGACGGCGAGCACGATGGTGGTACGGGCCGTGGTGACCGCGAAGGACGCGGACGACCTGTGGACGCTGCGCTGCGCGGTCCGCGAGCAGCTGATCACCTGGCTCCGCGGCCACCATCCCTACGCGCTGCCGCACATCGCGACCACACCGGCCGCCACCCCGCCGGACGCCCGTCAGGACCTGTCTTTCGGACCGGACCGACGACGGCCTGTGCGGCTGCCGCCGGGGGGCGCGTGGGGGCCCCGTCGGCAGGGCCCGGGGCGCGTCGCGAGGCGGAGGCGGGGGATCCTGGGGCCTGATCCGCCGGACAGGCCCTAGTGCCCCCGCTCCGCTCCCCCGTTGACCTGGATGACCTGGGCCGTGATGTGGCCCGCGGCCGGGGAGGCGAGCCAGCGGAGGGTCTGGGCGACGTCGCCCGGATGACCCACCCGCCCGGTCGCGGTCTCGGCGATGAGTGCACGGCGGCGCTCCTCGGGGAACTCACCCACGAAGAAGTCGGTCTCCTCGACCAGTCCGGGCGCGACCACGTTCACGGTGATGCCGCGCGGCCCGAGCTGCCCGGCGAGCCGGAAGGCGTACGGGTGGAGGGCCGCCTTGGAGCCGGCGTACGGGCCCGAACCGGAGCCCCGGTACGCGGCGATCGAGCTGAGGAACAGCACCCGGCCGCCGGGGGTCGCGAGATGGTCCTGAAGGGCTTCGGTGAGCAGGACGGCGGTGAGGGTGTTGAGCCGGAAGTTGACCGTCCAGTCGTGGACGACGGCCTCCAGCGGATCCTCGAACTCCGGTGCCTTCTCGCGGCGGCCGTTGCCGCCCGCGCTGTGCACCAGGACGTCGACCGTGCCGTACTCCCGCGCGGCGAACTCCGCGGCGCGCCGCGCGCCCCGCGGCTCGCTGAGATCGACGGCGCAGTAGCGGGCGCCGGGGATCCGCGCGGCGGCCCGTGCCAGCACCTCTTCGCGCCGCCCGAGCAGCACGACCTGTTCCCCGTCGGCGGCGAACGCCTCCGCCGCCGCCAAGCCGATCCCGGTCCCCCCACCACTGATCACCACGGTGCGCGCCATGCTTCGATCCTATGGCCGACCGATCGCCGATCCCCGGCATACCGGCCCAATACACCCCTTCGCGGCTCGTGCGCGTGGGTCGTCGGGTCGTGAGGTCGTGGGGCCTAGAGCGCGCGCCGCATCGCCCGGTGCGGCATCCCCGCATCGGGGAACTCCGGCCCGTAAGCCTCGTACCCGAGCCGCTCGTAGAACCCCAGCGCGTGCGTCTGCGCGTGCAGATCCACGGCCGCCAGCCCCCGCACCCGCGCCGCCTCCTCGATCGCGCGCACCAGTGCCGCACCCACCCCGAGGCCCCGGGCCGCCCGCGTGACCGCGAGGCGGCCGAGGGAGCCGGTCGCCGGGTCCGAAGGGAGGTGACCGATCAGCAGACGGCCGGTACCGAGGGGGCCGTCAGGCCCGAGGGCCAGCAGATGGACCGCGTCCGCGTCATGGGCGTCGTACTCGATCTCCTCGGGCACGCGCTGTTCGACGACGAAGACCTCCTTGCGCACCGCGAAGCAGGCCTCCCGGTCCGCCGCGCCGGTCGCCTCCCGTACGACGAAGTCGCTCACGCGCTCTCCGCGGCGATACGCTCCAGCGCCGAGCGCAGGTCTTCGGGGTACTGGCTCTCGAACTCGACCCACCGCCCGTCCGACGGGTGCTCGAAGCCGAGCCGCACCGCGTGCAGCCACTGCCGGGTCAGGCCGAGGCGGCGCGCCATCGTCGGGTCGGCGCCGTAGGTCAGGTCGCCCACACACGGGTGCCGGTGGGCCGACATGTGCACCCGGATCTGGTGCGTACGGCCCGTCTCCAGCTTGATGTCCAGCAGCGAGGCGGCCCGGAACGCCTCGATCAGGTCGTAGTGCGTGACCGACGGCTTGCCCTCCGCCGTCACCGCCCACTTGTAGTCGTGCTGGGGGTGGCGCCCGATGGGCGCGTCGATCGTGCCGCTCATCGGGTCCGGGTGGCCCTGCACCAGAGCGTGGTAGCGCTTGTCGACCGTGCGGTCCCGGAACTGCTGCTTCAGCAGCGTGTACGCCCGCTCGGACTTGGCGACCACCATCAGCCCGGACGTACCGACATCCAGCCGGTGCACGATGCCCTGGCGCTCGGCGGCGCCCGAGGTGGAGATCCGGTATCCGGCGGCCGCGAGGCCGCCGATCACGGTCGTGCCGGTCCAGCCGGGGCTCGGGTGGGCGGCCACACCCACCGGCTTCATGATCACGACGATGTCGTCGTCGTCGTGCACGATCTCCATGCCCTCGACCGGCTCGGCCACGATCTGCACCGGCGCGGGCGCCTGCGGCATCTCGACCTCCAGCCAGGAGCCGCCGCTGACCCGCTCGGACTTCCCGACGACGGAGCCGTCGACCTGGACCTTTCCGGCAGCGGCCAGCTCGGCCGCCTTCGTCCGGGAGAATCCGAACATGCGGGAGATGGCGGCGTCGACGCGCTCGCCCTCCAGGCCGTCGGGAACGGGCAGCGTACGGATCTCGGGAATCGTGCTCACCCGTCGAGTATGCCTTGTGCCGAGGACAGACCGAGGCCGGACCAAGGACGACCAGGGACAGACCGGGTCGGACCGACGACGGACCGACGACAGACCGACGACCGTCAGTCCTTGTGGACGGTCCCGTCCGGGTCCAGCCCCCGGAACGACAGGATCACGATGAGGATGCCGCCGCACACGATCGCCGTGTCCGCGAGATTGAACACCGCGAAGTGCGCGGGCGCGATGAAGTCGACGACCGCGCCCTGGAACACGCCGGGCGAGCGGAAGATCCGGTCGGTGAGATTGCCGAGCGCACCCCCCAGCAGCAGCCCCAGCGCGATCGCCCACGGCAGGCTGTAGAGCTTGCGGGCGAGCCGCGCGATCACCACGACCACGACCGACGCGATGATCGTGAAGATGATCGTGAAGGCGCCCCCGAAGCCGAAGGCCGCGCCGGGGTTGCGCACCGCCACGAACCTGAGCAGATCACCGATGACCTGAATCGGCTCCTGGTGCTCCAGCTTGGCCACGACCAGCATCTTGCTGCCGAGATCCAGCGCGTAGGCCACGGCGGCCACGGCGAAAAGCGCGAAGATCCGGCGCCTGCCCTTGGGCTGCTCAGCAGGCGCCCCAGTCTCGTCGTCGTCCACATCCGGCGTACCGATGATGTGCTCCGCCTCTGCCACGTGAGTCCTTCAACCGTTCAACCTAGGTGCCTGACTGGTCACGAGAGTACGGCAGTACGGCACACACGTACGGAATCAGCCTCGCCTTTCCTGCTTCTGCTTGTCCTCCACGCAGAGGGTCGCCCGCGGGAACGCCTGCATGCGCGCCTTCCCGATCGGCTTGCCGCAGATCTCGCAGAGGCCGTACGTCCCGGCGTCGAGGCGCTGCAGCGCCCGCTCGGTCTGTTCCAGCATTTCGCGCGCGTTGGTCGCCAGGGCGATCTCGTGCTCGCGCGTGATGTTCTTGGCACCGGTGTCGGCCTGGTCGTCACCGGCGCCGTCCCCGGAGTCCCGCATCAGCCCGGTCAGGGCCTCCTCGGAGTGCGTGATCTCGGCTTGCAGCCTGACCATCTCGCTCTCCAGCTCGGCCCGCGCCTCGGCGACCTCTTCCGCGGTCCACGGGTCCTCGCCGGGCCGCACCGCCAGCTCGCCCGGGGCCGAGGCGACCGCGGCACGCGCCGGGGGCACCGCCGTCGCGCCGCTTCCCTTGGCGGCTGCGGCACCACCCGCGGTCTTCTTCGCTCCCACCGTTCTGGCTCCCGTCTGCTCGGCCGCCGTGACGGCCTTCCGGGCGGCCGCCTTGGCGGGCGCCGCCTTCTTCGTGGGCTTCTTCGCCGGTTGCTTCGTGGACGAGGTCGCGGAGCTTCCCGCCGCCGTCGTCCCGGGGGCGGCCGCCGGCGCCTTCTCCGCCTTCCTGGAGTCGGCCTTCTTGACCGGAGCCTTCTTGACCTGGTCCTTCTCGCCCGGGGCCTTTCCGACCTGGGCTTTCTCTACCTGGGCCTTCTTGACCTGGGCCTTTTCGACAGCCTTCGCCTCGGTCGCGTGGGCGTTCGTCACCCTCCTGGTGCTCTTCTCGCCGTTCGTCTCCTTGGCCGCCGCCCCCGGAGCGGCGGTGGATCTCGCTGACGCCGTCTTCTTCACGGCGGTCTTCTTCGCCACCATGGCCGCGGCCCCTTCACATATTGTGATCTTGCGCGCGAATCGGTGCTGGGACGATAAATCGACTCCAGCCCCGCGGCAACGGGGCACGCCGCCGGTTCTGCCCGGTCCGGCCCGCCCCACGCCTCCGACGACGCGAGCCTGCATCCGTTGTGCCCAGCTCCCCGCGCCGTAATCCGCCTCGCGGACGCCGGCACGAACGCCGAAGCGGCCCGCCCTGCCCCGTATGCCCATTCGGGTCATGCGCGGCACGGCATGTGCCCCCGTCGAAATCCGGTCGGCCGCCACGGCCGCGGGCCCGTACACTGGGCGCAGCGAAAGGCGTGGATGGGGACCAGTAGCGTCGTACGCAGCCATGAGCGACCCGGGGACGGTGAGAGCCCGGGGGCGAGCGCGATGTGAAGCATCACCCCGGAGCCGCCGGAAGAACGCCCGCGGGAGTACCGCACGGCCAGTAGACCCGGCATCGCGACCCCAATGAGGGGGCCCGGGGCGTCCGCGTCCGGGGCCAAGGAGGGTGGTACCGCGGGAGCGCAGCGCATGTCGGCTCTCGTCCCTCCGGACGGAAGAGAGACAGTCCGCCGGAGGAGCCCGTACATGACGCCGCCGCAGTACCGCCAGGTACCCGCCCAGGTCGACCTGCCCGCTCTCGAGCACGCCGTGCTCGACTTCTGGCGCGAGAGCAAGGTCTTCGCGAAGAGCCTCGAGCAGTCCGAGGGCCGCCCCGAGTGGGTGTTCTACGAGGGCCCGCCCACCGCGAACGGCATGCCCGGCGCGCACCACATCGAGGCCCGCGTCTTCAAGGACGTCTTCCCGCGCTTTCGCACCATGCGCGGCTACCACGTCGCCCGTAAGGCCGGCTGGGACTGCCACGGCCTGCCGGTCGAGCTCGCCGTCGAGAAGGAGCTCGGCTTCAACGGCAAGAAGGACATCGAGGCGTACGGCATCGCGGAGTTCAACGCGAAGTGCCGGGAGTCCGTGACCCGCCACACCGACGCCTTCGCCGAGCTCACGACCCGGATGGGCTACTGGGTCGACCTGGACGACGCGTACCGGACGATGGACCCGGAGTACGTGGAAAGCGTCTGGTGGTCGCTGAAGGAGATCTTCAACAAGGGCCTGCTGGTCCAGGACCACCGCGTCGCCCCCTGGTGCCCGCGCTGTGGCACCGGCCTGTCCGACCACGAGCTCGCGCAGGGTTACGAGACCGTCGTCGACCCGTCCGTCTTCGTCCGCTTCCCGCTGACCTCCGGCCCGCTCGCGGGCGAGGCCGCCCTCCTGGTGTGGACGACGACCCCGTGGACGCTGGTGTCCAACACCGCGGTCGCCGCGCACCCCGAGGTCACGTACGTGGTCGCGACCAACGGCGAGGAGAAGCTCGTCGTCGCCCAGCCGCTGCTGGAGAAGGCGCTCGGCGAGGGCTGGGAGGCCACCGGCCCGACGTTCACCGGCGCGGAGATGGAGCGCTGGACGTACGAGCGCCCCTTCCAGCTGGTCCCCTTCGACGAGCCGGCCCACTACGTGGTCAACGCCGAGTACGTGACGACCGAGGACGGTACGGGTCTGGTCCACCAGTCCCCCGCCTTCGGTGAGGACGACCTCAAGGTCTGCCGCGCGTACGGCCTGCCGGTCGTGAACCCGGTCCGCCCCGACGGCACCTTCGAGGAGGA
Source organism: Streptomyces sp. NPDC000410 (assembly GCF_040300305.1). NCBI lineage: Bacteria > Bacillati > Actinomycetota > Actinomycetes > Kitasatosporales > Streptomycetaceae > Streptomyces > Streptomyces sp. NPDC000410. The sequence continues at coordinate 60,670 of NZ_JBEPDM010000007.1, read as the reverse complement.
CGTGCCGCTGGTGGGCGGTGTCTTCTTCAAGAAGGCCGACGAGGCGCTCACGAAGGACCTCGACGAGCGCGGGCTGCTCTTCAAGCACATCGCCTACGAGCACAGCTACCCGCACTGCTGGCGCTGCCACACCGCGCTGCTCTACTACGCGCAGCCGTCCTGGTACATCCGCACGACCGCGATCAAGGACCGGCTGCTCCAGGAGAACGAGAACACCAACTGGTTCCCGGACTCGGTCAAGCACGGCCGCTTCGGCGACTGGCTGAACAACAACATCGACTGGGCGCTGTCGCGCAACCGCTACTGGGGCACGCCGCTGCCGATCTGGCGCTGCGAGGAGAACCATCTGACGTGCGTCGGCTCGCGCGCCGAGCTGACCGAGCTGACGGGCACCGACCAGTCGTCCCTGGACCCGCACCGCCCCTTCATCGACGAGGTCACCTTCGCCTGCCCGCAGTGCTCCGGCACGGCGACGCGCGTTCCCGAGGTGATCGACGCCTGGTACGACTCGGGCTCGATGCCGTTCGCGCAGTGGGGCTACCCGTACAAGAACAAGGAGATCTTCGAGAAGCGCTACCCGGCGCAGTTCATCTCGGAGGCGATCGACCAGACGCGCGGCTGGTTCTACACGCTGATGGCCGTCGGCACGCTGGTCTTCGACAAGTCGTCGTACGAGAACGTGGTGTGCCTCGGCCACATCCTCGCCGAGGACGGCCGCAAGATGTCCAAGCACCTGGGCAACATCCTGCAGCCGATCCCGCTGATGGACCAGCACGGGGCGGACGCGGTGCGCTGGTTCATGGCGGCGGGCGGGTCGCCGTGGGCGGCGCGCCGGGTGGGCCACGGCACGATCCAGGAGGTCGTGCGCAAGACGCTGCTGACGTACTGGAACACGGTGGCCTTCCAGGCGCTCTACGCCCGTACGTCGCAGTGGGCGCCGTCGGCCGCGGACCCGGCCCCGGCCGACCGCACCGTGCTCGACCGCTGGCTGCTCTCCGAACTGCACGCGCTGGTGGACCAGGTGACGCAGTCGCTGGAGAGCTACGACACCCAGCGCGCCGGCAAGCTGATCTCCTCGTTCGTCGACGACCTGTCGAACTGGTACGTCCGCCGCTCGCGCCGCCGCTTCTGGCAGGGCGACAAGGCTGCTCTGCGTACCCTGCACGACGTGATCGAGACGATCACCCGCCTCATGGCCCCCCTCACCCCGTTCATCACCGAGCGGGTGTGGCAGGACCTGGTGGTCCCGGTGGCCCCCGAGGCCCCGGAGTCGGTGCACCTGTCGTCGTGGCCGGAGGCCGACCTGTCGGCGATCGACCCGACGCTGTCGCGGCAGATGGTGCTGGTGCGGCGCCTGGTGGAGCTGGGCCGTGCGACGCGCGCGGAGTCGGGCGTGAAGACGCGGCAGCCGCTGTCGCGTGCGCTGGTGGCCGCGGCGGGCTTCGAGTCCCTGTCGCCCGAACTGCACGCCCAGATCACGGAGGAGCTGAACGTCACCTCCCTCGCCTCCCTCTCCGAGGTCGGCGGCTCGCTGGTCGACACGACCGCGAAGGCGAACTTCCGCGCGCTGGGCAAGCGCTTCGGCAAGGGCGTGCAGGACGTGGCGAAGGCGGTCGCGGCGGCGGACGCGGCGGCGCTGTCCCTGGCGCTGCGCGCGGGCACGGCCGTGATCACGGTGAACGGCGAGGAGGTGACCCTCTCCCCCGAGGAGGTCATCATCACCGAGACCCCGCGCGAGGGCTGGTCGGTCGCCTCCGACTCCGGCGCGACGGTCGCCCTCGACCTGGAGATCACTCCGGAGCTGCGCCGCGCGGGCCTGGCCCGTGACGCGATCCGGCTCATCCAGGAGGCCCGCAAGAACAGCGGCCTGGACGTGGCGGACCGTATCGCCCTGCGCTGGTCCTCCACGGACCCGGAGGTCACCTCGGCCCTCACGGACCACTCCGCCCTCATCGCGGACGAGGTCCTCGCGACCGACTTCGCCTCCGGCGAGGCGGACGGTTCGTACGGCTCCCCGTTCACGGACGAGAGCCTCTCCCTCACGTTCCGCCTCCGCAAGGCGTAAGCGCCCCGAGGAACGGGCCCGGCCACGGTGGGTGGCCGGGCCCGTTTGTTTTCCCCTACCCGCCCCTTCCCGCAGTGTCGATTTGCGGCTCCGCCGCGTGGGGGGGCTCTGCCCCCGAACCCCCGCGCTTCCATCGCCGGCGGGGCTCCAAAGGAGCCCGTCCGGCAATTGAGGACACGGCCGAAGGCCGGTCCTTCAGCCTCGCCGGCGCTTGAGGCGCGGGGCCCGGGGGCAGAGCCTCGGTTCGGGAAGGGGCGGGTAGGGGAAAGAAGCCCGCCGCAGGCGCCCCAGTCCCCCACCCCCACCCGGCCCCGGTCGCACCCACGCAAAAGGGCCGGGCCCGGGACGGTGAACGTCCCGGGCCCGGCCCTTCAGCCTGCCGACGGCTACGCGCTCATCGCGCGCCAACCGGCCGTCAGTTGTCGTCCTCGTCGATGAGGAACCCGCGCATCGGCGACGGCGCCTGCTGCATCGGCTGCGGCGCCTGCGGCCGCACCGGTGCCATCGGCTGGGTCATCGCCGGCGACATCTGCTGCTGGCCACCGTAGGACGGGGCTCCGCCCATCGGCGCGTTGCCGCCCATGGTCTGGTTGCCGCCGTAGGACGGGGCGCTCGCACCGGCCGGAGCCATGGAGGGCGCCGGGGACGGCGGCAGCGACGCGGCCGCCGGGGTCCGCTGCGGGGCCAGCGAGTCGTCCGCCTGGGTCTCCAGCTGACGCAGCTGGCTCTCCAGGTACGACTTCAGCCGCGTACGGTACTCGCGCTCGAAGCCGCGCAGGTCCTCGACCTTGCGCTCCAGCGTGGCGCGGGCCGACTCCAGCGAGCCCATCGCGACGCGGTGCTTCTCCTGCGCGTCCCGCTCCAGCGCGTCCGCCTTGGCACGGGCGTCCCGCTCAAGACCCTCGGCGCGCGAACGGGCCTCGCCGACGATCTTGTTGGCCTCGGAGCGGGCCTCCGCGATCGCCTGGTCGGCGGTCTGCTGGGCAAGGGAGAGGACGCGCGCGGCGCTGTCGCCACCGGGGCCCTGACCGGGCTGCGGCAGCTGCGGGCCGTGACCGCCCATGGGGCCGCCCATCGGACCACCCATGGGGCCGCCCTGCATCGGGCCGGGACCCATCGGGCCCGGTCCCTGCGGGTGACCCTGCGGACCGTGACCACCGGGGCCGGCGGGCAGCTGCGGAGCACCACCGGGCAGCTGGGGCGGGCCCATCTGCGGGGGCTGCTGCTGGACCGGCGGTCCGGATATGGCAGCGGGCACGGGCGCGCCGGGACCGCGGCCGTCCTGCGGCTCCGGCGGCTTGCGCATACCCTGCTGCTGCTGGTTCTGCGCGGCCGCACGAGTCGCCGCGGCCAGCTTGGCGCGCAGGTCCTCGTTCTCGCGGAGCAGGCGGGTCAGTTCGGCTTCGACCTCGTCGAGGAAGGCATCGACCTCGTCCTCGTCATAGCCTTCTCGAAGGCGGACGGTCGTGAACTGCTTGTTCCGCACGTCCTCGGGGGTCAGCGGCATCTCTTCTTCACCTCTACGTAGTCGTCGGCAGTCGGCAAGACCGTATCGCTCACACCTGGCTCGCAAAGTTGTTCACGATGGAGATCAGGATGTAGACGATGATCATCAGAACGAAGAAGGACAGGTCGAGTGCCACGCCCCCGAGACGCAGCGGCGGAATGAACCGCCGCAGAAGCTTGAGCGGTGGATCGGTGACAGTGTAGGTGGCCTCCAGGACGACCACCATCGCCTTGCCGGGTTGCCACGAGCGGGCGAACTGGAAGACGTAGTCCATGACGAGCCGGAAAATCAGCACGATCAGGAAGCACATCAGAGCGATGTAGATCACATCCAGCGTGACGCCCATCCTGCGCTTCCCTCTCCCCTGGCTCTCGTCTCACCGGCCTTCCGGCCGGGTCGTTCCGTGGTCGTGTTCTCAGCTCTGGTTGAAGAATCCGCCCTCTGCGATGCGGGCCTTGTCCTCCGCCGTGACATCGACGTTAGCAGGCGACAACAGGAACACCTTCTGCGTCACCCGCTCAATGCTGCCATGCAGCCCGAAGACAAGTCCCGCGGCAAAGTCGACAAGTCGCTTCGCATCGGTGTCGTCCATCTCGGTCAGATTCATGATCACCGGGGTGCCCTCACGGAAGTGTTCCCCGATGGTACGGGCCTCGTTATAGGTCCGCGGGTGCAGCGTGGTGATGCGGTACGGCTCCCGCTCGGACACGACCTTGGGCATGATCACCGGTGCGTTCTTCTCCAGGCTCGGACGTTCAGGTGTGATAGACGCCACGGGCGCGATGCGCGCCGGACGCCCGGAGTCCGCCGACAGCGAAGCGGCGTGGGGCACCGGCTCACGCGGCGCGGGTGGCTGCACCACTCGCACCGGCTCTTCCCGTTCGACCTGGTGCGAGGGCTGCTGGTGCTGGTGCCGACGCCGGTCCCGCTCGGGCTCCGGCTCCATCTCGGGTTCGAAGTCGTCGTCGGGGTCGAAGCCCCGGCCGTCGTATCCATCGTCCTCCACGAGGCCGAGGTAGACCGCCATCTTGCGCATCGCGCCGGCCATTCTCTGAGTCCTCCGCTCTGTGGTGGATCGGCTTCGTTCGGCTACGTCACTTCGACTACGCCACCAAGTCCCGCGATCCACTCGGCATGTCCACCTTTCGGTGGAAATGACCATATTTTCTGCTGTGGTCCGACTTGCTTCGCGACGTTACCCGAGCCGGGGTCGGACTCCGAGTACCGCCGTACCGACGCGCACATGTGTCGCCCCGGCCGCGACGGCCTCTTCGAGGTCCGCACTCATCCCTGCTGACACCATGTTCGCAGCAGGACGGGCCCGGCGCAGGGCAGTCGACAAATCCATCAACCGCTCGAACGCGGCCTGTTGGCGCCCCGCGTACGGCCCCGCGAGCGGCGCGACGGTCATCAGCCCGTCGAGCCTGAGTCCGGGCGCGTCGTCGACCGCGGCGGCCAACTCCTCGACGCCGTCCGGCGAGACGCCGCCCCGCTCCCCCTGCTGCCCCGACTCGGCGTCCAGCGCGACCTGGATCAGACACCCCAGTTCCCGCTCGGCGCGCGCCGCCGCGGTCGACAGTGCGCGGACGAGCTTCAACCGGTCGACGGACTGCACGATGTCGGCATAACTCGCAACAGAACGGACTTTGTTCGTCTGAAGCTGGCCGACGAAGTGCCAGTTGAGGTCGAGGTCGGAACAGGCGGCGGCCTTCGGTGCCGCCTCCTGGTCCTTGTTCTCGGCCACATGGCGCACCCCGAGCTCGTGCAGCAGCCGTACGTCGCTCGCGGGGTAGGTCTTCGTGACCACGATCAGGGTCACTTCCTCCCGCTTACGGCCGGCCGCGACACAGGCGGCGGCGATACGTTCCTCCACGCGCGCCAGGTTCTCGGCGAGTTCGGATCTGCGGTCGGTCATGCCTCGTTCTCTTCTGCCGTGAGCCAGACATACCCGGCGAGCCGTCCGGTGGTGCGGTCACGCCGGTACGAGTAGTGGTCCCGCGACTCCAGTGTGCATACCGGCGACGCGTGCCGGTCGCGTACGCCGAGCGCTTCGAGCTGGGCGTGCACTCCGGCGGTGACATCGACGGCCGGGGTGCCCCAGCTGGTCTCGGCCCAGGCCGCCGGTTCCACCGCGGCGACCTCGGCGCGCATCGCCTCCGGGACTTCGTAGCAGCGTCCGCAGACCGCCGGTCCGGTACGGGCGGTGATGCGGGCGGGGTCGGCCCCGAGCGCGATCATGGCCTCGACGGCGGCCGGTACGACTCCGGCGGCCATCCCGGGACGGCCGGCGTGGGCCGCGCCCACCACCCCGGCGACGGGGTCGGCCAGCAGCACCGGGGTGCAGTCGGCGGTGAGGACGGCGAGAGCGAGGCCCCGCCGGGCGGTGACCACCGCGTCCACCGCCGGGACCGGGGCGTCCGCCCACGGTCCGTCGACGACGGCGACATCGCGCCCGTGCACCTGGTTCATCCAGACGACGTGCCCCGCGTCGAGCCCGAGCGACCTGGCGGCGAGCTCCCGGTTCGCGGCGACGGCGGCGGGGTCGTCGCCGACCGCGCCGCCGAGGTTGAGCTCCTCGTACGGAGCGGCGCTCACCCCGCCCCACCTGTCGGTGAAAGCGAAGTGCGCGCCGCTCACACTGTCGTGCTCCCGTATCACTTCAAGGTCACTTCAGGAAGTCCGGGACATCCAGCTCTTCGGCCGAGCTGTCGTACGGCCGGGCCGGCGGGACCTGCGGCGAGCTGGGCTGCGCGTACGAGCTCTCGCTCGCCACCGGGGCCGGCTCGGCGGGGGCCGCGGGCTCCTCGCGGACCGGCACGGTGCCGAGGCCGCCGGTGGAGCGGGGCTCCGGGCGCGGCGCGGCCGGGGGCTCCTCGCGCTTGGCGGACGCGGAGCCGATCACGTGGTCGCGGCGGGCCGGGGGCTGCCCCCCGTCGAAGCCGGCCGCGATGACCGTGACCCGTACCTCGTCGCCCAGGGCGTCGTCGATGACGGCGCCGAAGATGATGTTGGCCTCGGGGTGGGCTGCCTCGCTGACGAGCTGGGCGGCCTCGTTGATCTCGAACAGACCGAGGTCCGAGCCGCCGGAGATCGAGAGCAGTACGCCGCGGGCTCCGTCGATGGAGGCCTCGAGCAGCGGCGAGGAGATCGCCATCTCGGCCGCGGCCACCGCGCGGTCGTCGCCGCGGGCCGAGCCGATGCCCATGAGCGCCGAGCCGGCCTCGGACATGACGGACTTGACGTCGGCGAAGTCGAGGTTGATGAGGCCCGGGGTGGTGATGAGGTCGGTGATGCCCTGAACACCCGACAGCAGCACCTGGTCCGCGGACTTGAACGCGTCGAGAACGCTGACCTGGCGGTCCGAGATGGACAGCAGGCGGTCGTTCGGGATGACGATGAGGGTGTCGACCTCTTCGCGGAGCTCGGCGATGCCGTCCTCCGCCTGGTTGGCGCGGCGGCGGCCCTCGAAGGTGAAGGGCCGGGTGACGACGCCGATGGTCAGGGCGCCGAGCGAGCGCGCGATGTTGGCCACGACGGGTGCGCCGCCGGTGCCGGTGCCGCCACCTTCGCCGGCGGTGACGAAGACCATGTCGGCCCCCTTGAGGACCTCCTCGATCTCCTCTCGGTGGTCCTCTGCCGCCTTGCGACCGACTGCCGGGTTGGCTCCGGCCCCGAGGCCGCGGGTGAGTTCGCGGCCGACGTCGAGCTTGACGTCGGCGTCGCTCATCAACAGGGCTTGCGCGTCAGTGTTGATCGCGATGAACTCGACGCCCTTGAGACCGACCTCGATCATTCGGTTGATGGCATTGACACCACCGCCGCCGACACCGATGACCTTGATGACTGCGAGGTAGTTCTGCGGTGCTGCCACGTCGAAGGCCTCTCGCCTCGAGTTACGTGTCGCCGCCGCGCGTTGGTCTTCGCGCTGCGACGACTGATGCCGATGGGACGGTCCGAAACGCCGACCCAAACCCTAACGTTGAAGTTTAGGGTTACCAGTGTCTCTGCTCCTTGGACTCTTCCGAACGAGACACTAAGTCGACAAGCCGTGCGCGTTCAACGAACACGCCGAACCTCCCGTTTTTCTTTTCACCCTATGTGATCAGCCGTTGCGCTGACCAACCAGGGTGCTGGCCTGGGCATTTGTGCGTCAACTGGCCGACGAGGCAGGGGCACTGGGGGCGCTCACATCAAAATGCGCCGCACCCGGCGCCGCCTTCATCAGGACGGTGAGCGCTCGCCCCTTCGCGTCGCCCTCCTCGCTGCTGCCCCACATGACGGTGCGGCCCCTGGTCAGCTTCAGGGTGATGGAGTCGTAGGAGTCGACCTGGAGGGCCCTGGTGTCCTTCGCGATGCCTTCCGGCAGTTCGGCGGTGACCCGGACCGCCTCCGTCACCAGCCTGCGCTCGCCGAACCGGAGCAGACTCGGTGACTGATCCGTCGTCAATTCCAGTAGTGGTACGTCTTTGGGCGCTTTGTCCACCGTTGCGAAACGCACACCTTTCGCATCGACTTCGATGAACTTCGCGCCCTTTTCGATGAGGAGTACGGGGATCCGTTCTGTCACTTTCAGACCGATTCCGTGCGGCCAGGAACGGACGGCGTCCACCGAGTCGATACGGGGCAGCTTCTGGCGCAGCCGGTCCTCAATCCGGTCCGTATCGACGGAAATCAGCGGCGTCCCCATCGGCACGGCGGCCGCCTCCTCGACCTCGCGAGGCGTCAGAACCCGCGTACCGGAGGCGCTGACTCGCTCGACGCGCAACCAGGAAGAGCCGTACAGCACCCAGATCCCGCCGGTGGTGAGGGCGATGAGGGCGAGAGCGGTCAACAGGACGCGGCGCCCCGGCAGCTTCAGGTGGCGGCCCCCGATGCGCGGGCCCTTGCCAGGGCCGGAGCGGCCGGACCGGACCGTCGACGAACCATTCGGTTTCCGCGTGCCGCGGTCGGCGGTCGTCGGTCCGGCCATGCTCCCTGCCCTGCCCTTCGCTGCGCCTATCGGCGCGCCCGTGCGGAAATCGCCTCGTACACCATTCCGACAAGCAGATCGTCGGCGTCCCTGCGGCCGAACTCGGCCGCGGCGCGGGACATCTCGTACAGCCGGTGCGGATCGGAGAGCACCGGGAGCACGTTCCCCTGGACCCACTCGGGGGTCAGCTCGGCGTCGTCGACCAGCAGTCCGCCGCCCGCCTTCACCACCGGCTGGGCGTTGAGCCGCTGTTCGCCGTTGCCGATCGGCAGCGGTACGTACGCGGCGGGCAGCCCGACGGCGGAGAGTTCGGCGACGGTCATGGCTCCCGCGCGGCAGAGCATCATGTCGGCAGCGGCGTACGCGAGATCCATCCGGTCCACGTACGGTACCGGGATGTAGGGCGGCATTCCGGGCATGTTGTCCACGCGCGGCAGTTCGTTCTTCGGGCCGACCGCGTGCAGGATCTGGATGCCGGAACGCTGGAGCAGCGGAGCGACCTGCTGGACCACCTCGTTGAGCCGGCGGGCGCCCTGGGAACCGCCGGACACCAGCAGGGTCGGCAGGTTGGGGTCGAGCCCGAACATCGCGCGCGCCTCGGGCCGGACCCTGGCCCGGTCGAGGGTGGCGATGGAGCGGCGCAGCGGGATGCCGATGTAGCGGGCGTCACGCAGTTTGCTGTCGGGCGTGGAGACCGCGACGGCGGCGGCGTACCGCGAGCCGATCTTGTTGGCCAGGCCCGGGCGGGCGTTGGCCTCGTGGACGACGATGGGCACACCGAGGCGCTTGGCGGCGAGATAGCCGGGCAGCGCGACGTAGCCGCCGAAGCCGACGACGCAGTCGGCCTTCGTGCGCTCCAGGATCTGCTCGGCGGCCTTGATCGTGCCGCGCAGCCGCCCTGGGACGGTGATCAGCTCGGGGGTGGGCTTGCGTGGCAGCGGAACCGCGGGGATGAGCGCCAGCTCGTAGCCCCGCTCGGGGACGAGCCTGGTCTCCAGTCCGCGCTCCGTGCCGAGGGCCGTGATGCCCACGGTCGGGTCCTGCCTGCGCAGGGCGTCCGCGAGGGCGAGCGCGGGCTCGATGTGGCCGGCGGTCCCCCCGCCGGCGAGTACGACATGCACCGAAATTCACCGCTCTCCGGACGGACGCTTCTTGACGCGCCGTCTCATCGTCTTCCATCTCACCCCGGGCCTCCGCATGGCCAGGGCGGCCTTCGCGGCGGGATCCTCTCGCGCGAAGGCGATCAGCAGTCCCACGGCGAACATGGTCGGCAGCAGGGCGGAGCCTCCGTAGGAGAACAGCGGGAGCGGGACTCCGGCGATCGGCAGCAGGCCGAGCACCGCACCGATGTTGATCACAGCCTGCGCCGTGATCCAGGTGGTCACACCTCCCGCGGCGTACCTCACGAAGGGGTCCTCCGTGCGTCCGGCCACGCGGATACCCGCATAGCCTAGAGCCGCGAACAGGGCGAGCACCGACAGCGTCCCCGCCAGCCCCAGTTCCTCCCCGGTGATGGCGAAGATGAAGTCGGTGTGCGCTTCGGGGAGTTGGCCCCATTTTTCCACACTCGCACCGATGCCGGAGCCGAAGAATCCGCCCGAGGCGAGTGCGTAGATCCCGTGCACGGCCTGCCAGCAGCCGTCGCCCGGCCCCGGGTCCGTGGCCCCGACGCACTGGAACCGGGCCATCCGGTTCGGGCTCGTCTTGATCAGGACGGCGCCGATCAGCGTCGCGACGCTCAGCACCCCGACGAACAGCCTCGTGGGGGCGCCCGCGAGCCAGAGCAGCCCGAAGAGGATCGCCGTCAGGATGATCGCGGTCCCCATGTCACCGCCGAGCATGATCAGGCCGAGCAGCATGAACGTGACCGGGACCAGCGGGACGAGCATGTGCTTCCACTGGGTCAGCAGCCGTTTGTGCTGCTTGCGGGCGAGCAGATCGGCGCCCCAGAGGATGAGGGCGAGCTTGCCGAACTCACTGGGCTGGAGCTGGAAGGGGCCGCCCAGCGAGATCCAGTTCTGGTTGCCGTTGACCGACTGCCCTATCCCGGGGATCTGTACGAGCACCATCAGGAACGCACTGCCCAGGAGGAGGGGATAGGCGAGCGCGCGGTGGAGTTTGGACGGCATCCGGGAAGCGACCAGCAGCAGTACCGTGCCGATGGCCGCCGCCAGGAACTGCTTGCGGAAGAAGTAGGAGGACGGCAGGTCGTACTTCAGCGCGGTGATCATCGAGGCGGAGTAGACCATGACCAGGCCGAGAGCGGTGATCAGCAGACCGGCGCCGAGAATCACGTAGTAGGCGGTGAGAGGCCGGTCCCAGGCCCGCCGGGCCTGCTCGTAGGCACGCCGGACCGCCCCGCCACGGGGTGGCCTGGGCGCGCGTGCGCCGCCCCCACGGGGCGCGGGGGCCCGCCGCACCGGCCCGGCGGTCCCGCTGCGCAGGGCGACGCCGGGGAGGCCCGAGAGGGCGGGTGTGGGCAGGAGGGTGCGCCCGAGCGCGGCGCCGAGCCGGGCGGCACCTGCCGCGAGCCCACGCGGCGGAGCCGCATATCGACGCGGCCCCACCCCGCCCTCCCCCGGAGCTTCGCCTGGGTGGGGGTCCCCCCGGCGAAGCCAGGGGGAGTACCCCCGCCCCGGACCCCGCGCCTCGAACTCCGGCGAGGCTGGGTATGGGGGCAGCGTCCCCGAGGGCCTGTCACAGGCGCGTGCCGTGGGCTCGGGCGCCCCGGAGTCCGGGGCGGCGGTGGCATCGGGTGGCATGGTCGCTGTCCCCTCCAGTCGTGGCCGGCGGCGCCGGCACGGGCCGGTCAGGCGCGCTCGGCGGCGAGGGAGCGAACCGCGTCCGCGAAGGCCTCGCCTCGCTTGTTGTAGTTGGCGAACATGTCCATCGAGGCGCAGGCGGGGGCGAGCAGCACCGTGTCCCCCGGCCGCGCGAGCGCCGCCGCTTCGCGGACCGCCGCCGACATCGCCCCAGTGTCGGTCCGGTCGAGGTCGACCACCGGGACTTCGGGCGCGTGTCGCGCGAGGGCTTCGGCGATCAGTGCCCGGTCCGCGCCGATGAGCACGACGCCCCGCAGTCGCTTCGCCGAGTTCTGGACCAGCTCGTCGAAGGTCGCGCCCTTGGCCAGTCCGCCCGCGATCCAGACGATCGGGTCGTACGCCGCCAAGGAGGCCTCGGTCGCGTGGGTGTTGGTGGCCTTGGAGTCGTCCACGTACGCGACGCCGGCGACGTCGGCGACGTACTCGATGCGGTGCGCGTCGGGGCGGAAGGCCCGCAGACCGTCCCGTACCGCACGCGGCTCGACGCCGAAGGCGCGGGCCAGCGCGGCCGCGGCGAGCGCGTTCGCGATGTTGTGCGGGGCCGCGGGGGTCACGTCCGAGACCTCGGCGAGCTCCTGGGCCTGCTTCTGGCGGTTCGCGACGAACGCGCGGTCGACCAGGATGCCGTCCACGACACCGAGCTGCGAGGGGCCCGGCGTGCCGAGGGTGAAGCCGATCGCCCGGCAGCCCTCCTCGACGTCGGCCTCGCGCACGAGGTCCTCGGTGGCGGGGTCGGCGGCGTTGTAGACGCAGGCGACCGTGTTGCCTTCGTAGATACGGCCCTTGTCGGCGGCGTACGCCTCCATGGAGCCGTGCCAGTCGAGATGGTCCGGCGCGAGGTTGAGCACGGCGGCGGAGTGGGCGCGCAGCGAGGGCGCCCAGTGCAGCTGGTAGCTGGAGAGCTCGACGGCGAGTACGTCGTACGTCTCGTCACCGAGGACGGCGTCGAGGAGCGAGACGCCGATGTTGCCGACGGCGGCCGTCTTCAGGCCCGCCGCCTCCAGGATCGAGGCCAGCATCCGTACGGTCGTGGTCTTGCCGTTGGTGCCGGTGACCGCGAGCCACGGAGCCGCCTTCCGGCCGTCCCGGCCGCGCAGGCGCCACGCCAGCTCGACGTCGCCCCAGACCTCGACACCGGCCGCCGCGGCGGCCTGGAAGAGCGGCTTGTCGGGCTGCCAGCCGGGAGTGGTGACGATCAGCTCGGTGCCCTCCGGCAGCGTCGCCCCGTCGCCGAGCCGGACCGTGATGCCGACCGCTTCGAGGTCCGCCGCCTGTGCCCGCGCACGCTCGTCGTCGCCGTCGTTCACGACCGTGACGACCGCGCCCAGACCGTGCAGGACGCGCGCGGCGGGAATCCCGCTCACGCCAAGACCCGCGACGGTGACGCGCCTGCCCTGCCAGTCCTGCCAGTCCCGCGTACTCACTTCTCGGCCGCCCAGCCCGCGTAGAAGAGCCCCAGACCCACAATGACGCACATGCCCTGAATGATCCAGAAACGGACCACGACGAGGACTTCCGACCACCCCTTGAGTTCGAAGTGGTGCTGCAGCGGGGCCATCCGGAAGACCCGCTTCCCGGTGAGCCGGAAGGAGCCGACCTGGATCACCACGGACATGGTGATCAGCACGAACAGGCCGCCGAGGAGCGCGAGCAGCAGCTCCGTGCGGGAGCAGATCGCGAGGCCGGCGAGCGCGCCACCGAGGGCCAGCGAGCCGGTGTCACCCATGAAGATCTTGGCGGGCGAGGTGTTCCACCACAGGAAGCCGAAGCAGGCGCCCATCAGCGCGGAGGCCACGACCGCGAGATCGAGCGGATCACGCACCTCGAAACAGGCGTTGGGATTGGTCAGGGTCACGGCGTTGGCGCAGGACTCCTGGAACTGCCACAGGCCGATGAAGGTGTACGCGCCGAAGACCATCACGGACGCGCCGGTCGCCAGACCGTCCAGACCGTCGGTGAGGTTCACGCCGTTCGACATCGCCAGGATCATGAACAGCGCCCAGACCACGAACAGCACCGGGCCGATGGTCCAGCCGAAGTCGGTGACGAACGACAGCCTGGTGGAGGCCGGGGTCTGGCCCCGGGTGTCCGCGAACTGCAGCGCCAGCACCGCGAAGGCGATGCCGACGATCAGCTGCCCGGCCATCTTCGCCTTGGCCCGCAGACCGAGCGAGCGCTGCTTGACGATCTTGATGTAGTCGTCGAGGAAGCCGACCAGGCCCATGCCCGCCATCAGGAAGAGCACCAGCACGCCCGAGAACGTCGGGTCCTCGCCGGTGATCACCTTGGCGAGGGCGTACGCGATCAGCGTGGCCAGGATGAAGGCGATGCCGCCCATGGTGGGCGTGCCCTTCTTGCTGCCATGGCTGCGCGGGCCGTCGTCACGGATGAACTGCCCGTATCCCTTGCGGGCCAGCAGCTTGATCAGCAGCGGGGTGCCGATGAGCGTCAGGAACAGCCCGATGGCTCCCGCGAAGAGGATCTGCCTCATCGTCCGGCGACCTGCCCCTCAGAAGACCCGGCGGAGTTCTCCAGCAGCGCCTGAGCGATCCGCTCGAGCCCGGCCGACCTGGAAGCCTTCACCAGCACGACGTCTCCCGGGCGCAGCTCTCTGCGCAACAGGTCGACCGCCGCCCGCGCGTCGGACACGTGCACCGACTCCTCACCCCACGAACCCTCGTTATATGCGCCCAGTTGCAACCAGGACGCTTCCCTGCCCCCGACTGCGACGAGCTTGCTGACGTTGAGCCGGACGGCGAGCCGTCCGACGGCGTCGTGCTCGGCGAGCGACTCGCCGCCGAGCTCGGCCATCGGGCCGAGCACCGCCCACGTGCGCCCCCCGTCGGCCCGTGAGGCCGCGCCCATGGCCACGAGCGCGCGCAGGGCGGCTCGCATGGACTCGGGGTTCGCGTTGTAGGCGTCGTTGACGACCGTCACGCCGTCCGGACGCTCGGTGACCTCCATACGCCAGCGGGAGAGGGTGCCGGCCTCCGAGAGCGCGGTGGCGATCTCGTCGACGGACATGCCCAGCTCATGGGCGACGGCGGCCGCGGCGAGCGCGTTCGACACGTGGTGCTCACCGTACAGCCGCAGGGTCACGTCGCTGCACCCGGAGGGTGTGCGAAGCAGGAATGCGGGCTGTCCGGACGGTGTGAGCCGGACGTTCTCGGCCCGTACGTCCGCTTCGCCCGCCTCGCCGAAGAGGACGACGCGCGCCTTCGTACGGGATGCCATCGCGCGTACGAGGGGGTCGTCGGCGTTGAGGACGGCCACTCCGCCCGCGTCGGCGGGCGGAAGGCACTCGACGAGCTCGCCCTTGGCCTGGGCGATCTGTTCGCGGCCGCCGAACTCCCCGATGTGGGCGGTGCCCACGTTCAGTACGAGGCCGATGCGCGGCGGGGTGAGTCCGGCGAGGTAGCTGATGTGGCCGATTCCGCGCGCGCCCATCTCCAGGACCAGGAACCTGGTCTCCTCGGTGGCGCTGAGCGCGGTCAGCGGGAGCCCGATCTCGTTGTTGAGGGAGCCGGGCGTCCAGACCGTCGGGGCCTTGTGGCGCAGTACCTGCGCGATGAGGTCCTTGGTGCTGGTCTTGCCGGCCGAGCCGGTGAGCGCCACGAGGGTCGCGCCGAGCCGCTCCACGACGGCGCGCGCGAGGGCTCCCAGTGCCCGCTGTACGTCGTCCACGACGATGGCGGGGACGCCGACCGGACGCGAGGCCAGGACGGCGGCCGCGCCCGAGGCGACGACGGCGGCGGCGTAGTCGTGGCCGTCGACGCGTTCGCCCACGAAGGCGGCGAAGAGGCTGCCGGACTCGACCTCGCGGGAGTCCCGCACGACCGGTCCGGTGACCCGCACGGCCGGATCCGGTATGTCGTACGTCTGCCCGCCGACGATTTCGGCGATCTCGGCGAGGGAGAGGGCGATCACTGCTTCATCCCTGACTGTTTCGTCCCTGACTGGTCTTGTGCCGTCTTGTGACGGTGTTCGATCGCTTCGCGGAGCACCTGGCGGTCGTCGAAGGGGCGTACCACTCCGGCGATGTCCTGGCCCTGCTCATGGCCCTTGCCCGCGACGAGGACGGTGTCGCCGGCCTCGGCGCGTGCGACGGCCGCGGCGATCGCCGCCGCGCGGTCGGCGTCCACCAGGACGTCTCCGCGCTCGTGCGCGGGGACCTCGGCGGCGCCCGCGAGCATCGCGGCGAGGATCGCGAGGGGGTCCTCGGAGCGCGGGTTGTCGGAGGTCAGTACGGCGGTGTCGGCGAGCCGGGCGGCTGCGGCGCCCATCGGGCCGCGCTTGGTCCGGTCGCGGTCGCCTCCGCAGCCGAGCACGATGTGCAGCTTGCCCTCGGTGACCTTGCGCAGGGAGCGCAGGACCGATTCGACAGCGTCCGTCTTGTGCGCGTAGTCGACGACCGCGAGGTACGGCTGGCCCGCGTCGACGCGCTCCAGGCGGCCCGGCACGCCGGGGACGGCGGCGACGCCGTCGGCGGCGGTCTGCGGGTCGACACCGGCGACGGCCAGGGTGACGATCGCGGCGAGGGTGTTGGCGACGTTGAACGGTCCGGGCAGCGGGGCCTCGGCGCGTACGCGCTCGCCCTTGGGGCCGACGGCGGTGAAACGCGAACCGACCGCGCCCACCTCCACGTCCTCGGCCCGCCAGTCGGCGTCCGGGTGGCCCTCGGCGGAGAAGGTGGTGACCGGGATGGTCACCTCGCCGGCCAGCCTGCGGCCGTACTCGTCGTCGAGGTTGACCACGCCCTGCCGGGAGCGGCGCGGCGTGAACAGCTCCGCCTTGGCCCGGAAGTAGTCCTCCATGCCGGAGTGGAACTCCATGTGCTCCGGCGTGAGGTTGTTGAAGACGGCGACGTCGAAGACGCAGCCGTCGACCCGGCCGAGCACCAGGGCGTGGCTGGAGACCTCCATGGCGACCGACTGGACCCCGCGCTCGCGCATCACCGCGAACAGCGCCTGGAGGTCGGTGGCCTCGGGGGTCGTGCGTTCGGACTTGATGCGTTCGTCACCGATCCGCATCTCGACCGTGCCGATCAGGCCGGTGCTGTGGCCCGCGCCGCGCAGCCCGCCCTCGATGAGGTAGGCCGTGGTGGTCTTGCCGGAGGTGCCGGTGATGCCGAGCTGGAGCAGGGCCTCGCCGGGGGTCCCGTAGATGGCCGCCGCGAGTTCCCCCATCCGGCCGCGCGGGTTCTCGGCGACCAGGACGGGCAGTCCGGTGGCCGCCGCGCGCTCGGCGCCGGTCGGGTCGGTGAGGATCGCGGCCGCGCCGAGCTCCTTGGCCTGGGCGGCGAAGTCCGCGCCGTGCAGACGGGCACCGGGCAGCGCGGCGTACACGTCCCCGGGGCGTACCGCCCGGGAGTCGTGGGTGATGCCGGTGACCGCGCCGGAGCCGGGGGGCTCGGTCCCCAGCCGGTCGGCCAGCTCTGCGAGGGGGATCGGGCGGACCTCGGCCGGACGGGGCGGGGCGGTTCGGTACTGATCAGCGTGTGGCACGGCGGTGAGCGTACCGGGAGTACCGGGACGGGGGCGAAACGAGGTGGGTCCGCCGTCGTGGTTCGCGTGGTGGTTCCCGGAATCGGGGGTGATCGTTCTCACTGGTGGTTCCTTCCCGGTCACTCACCGGGTGCGAAGGTGATCGGCAGCCGCACGGGTGTGTCGCCGGTGGGCGCGACCCGGAGGGTCTTGAGCGCGAATTCCATGACCTTCTTGTAGACGGGTCCGCAGATCTGGCCGCCGAAGTAGCTGCCCTTGGTCGGGTTCTGGATGGCGCAGTAGACCGTGATCTGCGGGCGGTCGGCGGGTGCGAAGCCGGCGAAGGAGGCCGTGTAGCCCTTGTAGCGGCCGAGCACCGGGTCGACCCTGTTCGCCGTGCCGGTCTTCCCGGCCACGCGGTAGCCGGGGATGTGAGCCTTGGTGCCGGTGCCTCCCTCGTCGTCGACGACGGACTCCAGCATGGTGGCGAGGGTCTTCGCGGTCTTCTCGCTGACCACCCGGGTCTTCTCGGGCGCGGGCGCCGGGGCGAAGCGGCCGTCGGGGCCCTTGGTGCCGCGGACGAGGGTGGGCTCGATGCGTACGCCGCCGTTGGCGATGGTCGAGTAGACCGAGGCGGCCTGCATGGCGTTGACGGACAGGCCCTGGCCGAACGGGATCGTGTACTGCTGCGAGGTGGACCAGTCCTGGGGCTTGGCGAGGATGCCGGGCGACTCTCCGGGGTAGCCGAGGCCGGTCGTGCTGCCGATGCCGAACTTGCGCAGATACGAGTAGAGGACCTTGTTGGCCTCCGCCTGCGTGTCGCCGAGCCGCCCGGTCGCCAGGATCGTGCCGATGTTGCTGGACTTGGCGAGGACGCCGTTGAGCGTCAGGTAGTAGGTGGGGTGGTCGTGGTCGTCGTGGAAGAGCCGGTCGCCGCGGTGCAGCCGGTTGGGGACGACGACATGGGTGCCGGGAACGGCGGCCTTCTCCTCCAGTACGGCGGCCATGGACATGAGCTTCGAGGTGGAGCCGGGTTCGAACACGTCCTGGAGTGCGGCGTTGCCCATGGCGGCGGCGTTGGCCTGGGAGATGTCGTTCGGGTCGAAGCCCGGGGCGTTGGCCAGGGCCAGGATCTCGCCGGTCCGGGTGTTCTGGACGATGACGTAGCCGCGGTCCGCCTTGGACGTGGCCACCTGGTCGGCGATCGCCTGCTGGGCCGCCCACTGGATGTCGCGGTCGATGGTCAGCTGGATGTCGGAGCCGGGGACCGCGGGGGTCTCACGGGCTCCGGCGGTGGGGACGCGGCGTCCGCCGGACTGGGCGTAGGTGATCCGGCCGTCCTCGCCCGCGAGTTCCTTGTCGAGCATGGATTCGAGGCCGCCGGCTCCCCTGCCGTCGGCGTTGACGTATCCGAGTATCCCCGCGCCGAGGTCGCCGTTGGGGTAGACGCGTTTGCTGCTGGTCTCGTGGAGAACGCCCGCGAGGACGTTGGCGCCGGCCTTGCCGGACCTGGCCTTAGCCGCGTGGACGTTCTTGAGGTCCTTGATCTGGTTCCAGACCTGCGGGGTCTGCCGCCGGGCCAGCACGGTGTAGCGGGACCCCGGGGTCTTCAGCTTGGTCGCGATCTCCGTGGCGTCCTTGCCGAGGATCGGCGCGAGCAGGGCCGCGGCCTGCTCGGGGGCGTCGGGCGCCTTGCTCTCCTCGGGCGTGAACAGCTTCGGGTCGGCGGTGATGTCGTAGGCGTCGACGCTGGTGGCCAGGGCGATCCCGGACCGGTCGGTGATCTCGCCCCGTTCGGCGGCCAGCTTGTGGCTCATGTAGCGGTTCTTGTCCGCCATGGCGGCGTACGTGCTCGCGTCGACGGCCTGCACCTGGAGCAGCCGGACGACGAACGCCAGCATGACGAGGGTCAGGGCGAGGCTGACGAGCCGCAGCCGGGGGCGGGGGCTGCCGAGCCGGATCCGGCTGGAGCCAGGACCGGGGGCTCCCGGGCGTGGGCGGCGCGGAGCGGGACGGCCGCGGCCCGCGGGGCCGGGCACCCGGCGGCGCGGAGGTTCCTGAGGGGGCACTGCGTCACCTGCCGGAGGTCGTCGGGGGCTGCTGCGGGGTCACGGACGCGGTGGGCGGCGGGGTGGCCGGGCGCGGGGCGGGCGACGCCTTCTCGGGTACGCCCCGGACCTTGCCGTCGGGGCCGAGGAAGGCCGGGTTCCCGCCGGGCACCATTCCGAGCTCACGGGCGCGCCGCTCCAGGGCGCCGGGGGCGGAGTGGTCGTCCACGTCCCGCTGGAGGGCCTGCTCCTGGTCGGTGAGCTCGGTGGTCTTCTTCTTGAGCTCGCTCAGCTTGAAGGAGCCCTCGTTGAGGGAGGAGTTGAGCATCAGCAGGGTGATCAGGCCACCGCCCAGCAGCAGCACGACGAGCAGCACGAACGGGGTGCGGGCCGCGGTGCTGGGCCCGGACGGCATCAGCCGCGTGAGCCGTGCCGCGCGCCCCTTGAGCTGTCCGGCGGCCTTCTTCACCACATGCCCTCCCTCGCCCGTTCAGCCGTTGGATGTCGCCCGCGCGGTCGCTGTCACTTCTCGTCCTCGCGGATCCGCTGGGCGCCCCTCAGCCGGGCGGGCGCCGCGCGGCGGTTCTCGGCGATCTCCTCCTCGGTGGGGAGTTCCGCGCCGCGCGTGAGCAGCTTCAGCCGGGGCTGGTAGCGCTCGGGGACGACGGGCAGTCCGGGGGGCGCGGTGCTGGCCGCGCCGGCTGCGAAGACCTGCTTGACCAGCCGGTCCTCCAGCGAGTGGTACGACAGGACCGCGATCCGGCCCCCCACGGCGAGGGCCTTCACCGCGGCCGGGACGGCGCGCTCCAGGACGGTCAGCTCCCCGTTGACCTCGATGCGCAGGGCCTGGAAGGTGCGCTTGGCGGGGTTGCCGCCGGTGCGCTTGGCGGCCTGCGGGAGGGCGTCGCGGATGAGCTCGACGAGCCGGGCGCTGTTGGTGAACGGTTCCTTCTCCCGCTCCCGTACGATCGCCGCCACGATCCGCTTGGCCTGCTTCTCCTCGCCGTACGCGCGCAGGATCCGCACCAGCTCGCCGGGCGCGTAGGTGTTGAGGACCTCGGCGGCGCTCATGCCTGTCGTCTGGTCCATGCGCATGTCGAGGGGGGCGTCCTGGGCGTACGCGAAGCCGCGGTCGGCCTCGTCGAGCTGCATGGAGGAGACGCCGAGGTCGAAGAGGACGCCCTGGACGCCGGTGATGCCGAGCCGGTCGAGGACCTCGGGCAGTTCGTCGTAGACGGCGTGGACGAGGGTGGCGCGGTCGCCGAACGGGGCGAGCCGCTCGCCGGACAGCCGCAGTGCTTCCTTGTCCCGGTCGAGCGCGACGAGGCGCGCCTCGGGGAACCGGGTCAGCAGGGCCTCGCTGTGTCCGCCGAGACCGAGGGTGCAGTCGACGACGACGGGCCCCTGGCCTTCGGCATGGGGAACCCCACCGGGCATTTTCTCCAGCGCGGGGGCCAGCAGGTCCAGGCACCGCTGGAGCATCACCGGGACGTGTCGCTGGCTCAAGTCGCCCTCTCAGGTCCGGCGCGGGCGTACCGGCGAGGCGGGACGAGGCCGGGTCGTACGTACGCCGCACACGCGGGGAAATCATGGAAATGTGCAGGATGTGTCCGTGAACTTCGCGTCACTCTAGTCGACTGACCGGGCCGGTCAATCAACCGGCTGGCGCGTCGCACGGACCGGCCGCGACGGCACCCGCAAAAGGGATACCTCACCCATATGGGCCCCGCGCGCTCATGCCTGTGGGTTACCTCACAACAAGACTCATTGACGTTCTTTGTCCCCTCTCACAGCGAGCCCGCGACCTCCGTGACCATTACCGTCATAGACATGTCGACCCCCGCACACCTCCCCGCAGACGCCGCCCCTCCGCGCAGCAAGGTCACCGACCAGCTCGTCGAGGCGAACGAGCGGTACGCCGAAGGGTTCTCCGACCCCGGCATGGACGCCCGTCCGGTACTCCAGGTCGCCGTGGTGGCCTGTATGGACGCCCGGCTCGACCTGCACGCCGCACTCGGCCTCCAGCTCGGCGACTGCCACACGATCCGGAACGCGGGCGGTGTGGTCACCGATGACGTGATCCGCTCGCTCACGATCAGCCAGCGCGCGCTCGGCACCCGCAGCGTGATACTCATCCACCACACCAACTGCGGTCTGGAGAGCCTGACCGAGGACTTCCGGCACGAGCTGGAGGACGAAGTGGGGCAGCGACCGGCCTGGGCGGTCGAGGCGTTCCGCGATGTCGAACAGGATGTCCGGCAGTCCATGCAGCGGGTGCGCACCTCGCCGTTCCTGCTGCACAGGGACGACGTCCGCGGTTTCGTCTTCGATGTCACCAGCGGTCTGCTGCGGGAGATCGACCCGGAGGCCGATCCCGCCGCGTGAGCGGCTAAAACACGGCAAGCCCTGACATATGGCGCCCAGTTGTCCACAGGCGAGTGACACGAAGCGGTAACGCCAACAAGAATGCGTGTGTGACACCTCGACGGAACCGTCCGCAAGAGGTGTCCGTGTTTCGGGGTGGGCCGTGCCGTCAGCAGCGCACCGGCCCATGGAACGGGCCGAGGAGGGCCGGGTGACGACCTATGACGATCGAGCGAGCCTCACAGATCTGACCACCACAGCGGAGCGTGTCCGCAGATCGGTGGAGGGTGTGATCGAGGGCAAGCCTGAGGTCGTACGGCTTTCGCTGACCGTGCTGCTCGCCGAGGGACATCTGCTCATCGAGGATGTGCCGGGCGTGGGCAAGACGATGCTGGCCAAGGCGCTGGCACGCTCCATCGACTGCTCGGTGCGGCGTATCCAGTTCACGCCGGACCTGCTGCCGTCGGACATCACGGGTGTGTCCATCTACGACCAGCAGCGGCGTGACTTCGAGTTCAAGCCGGGTGCGATCTTCGCCCAGATAGTCATCGGGGACGAGATCAACCGCGCGTCGCCCAAGACGCAGTCGGCACTGCTGGAGTCGATGGAGGAACGGCAGGTCACGATCGACGGGCAGACGTACGAGCTGCCGAGCCCGTTCATGGTCGTCGCCACGCAGAACCCAGTGGAGATGGAGGGCACGTATCCGCTCCCGGAGGCGCAGCGCGACCGCTTCATGGCCCGGGTGTCGATGGGGTATCCGACGCTCGAGGCCGAGTTGCAGATGCTCGATGTGCACGGCGCCGTGTCCCCGCTCGACGATCTCCAGCCGGTGGCGCACACCCACGAGATCGTGAAGCTGATCGACGCCGTGCGCTCGGTCCATGTCGCCGAGTCCGTCCGGCGGTACGCGGTGGAGCTGGTAGCGGCCACCCGCAACCACCCGGACCTGCGCCTCGGCGCCTCGCCCCGGGCCACCCTGCACCTGCTGCGGGCGGCGAAGGCCTCGGCCGCCCTCAGCGGCCGGGAGTACGCGCTGCCGGACGACGTGCAGTCGCTGGCCGTGCCGGTGCTGGCGCACCGGCTGCTGCCCACCGCGCAGGCCCAGCTGAACCGGCGCACGGCCGAGCAGGTCGTCCTGGAGATCATTCAGCGCACGCCCGTGCCCACCTCCGGCACGGACAGCGGATACGGCGGCGTGGGCCGGCAGGTTCCCGGCGGCCCGGCCTACGACCAGCGGCTGCCCGGCGGCCGGCGGCTGTGATGGCGGCCGGGGGCCCGGCCGCGGGCGGTGAGGGGGACGGCGGTGTGTGGGCGGCTCTCGGCGGGCTGACCACGCGGGGGCGTTCCTTCCTGGCCGCCGGTGTGGCCGCGGCGGTGTGCGCGTATGTGCTGGGGCAGGGCGATCTGCTCCGGGTCGGCCTGCTGCTCGCCGTGCTGCCGCTGCTCTGTGTGGCCGTGCTGTACCGCACGCGCTACCGGGTGGCGGGCAGCCGGCGGCTCTCCCCCTCCCGGGTGCCCGCCGGTGCCGAGGCCCGGGTGCATCTGCGGATGGACAACGTCTCGCGGATGCCGACCGGTCTGCTGATGCTCCAGGACCATGTGCCGTACGTGCTGGGGCCCCGGCCCCGGTTCGTACTGGACCGGGTGGAGGCGGGCGGCCGCCGCGAGGTGTCGTACCGGGTGCGCTCGGACCTGCGCGGACGCTATCCGCTCGGACCTCTCCAGCTGCGGCTCAGCGACCCGTTCGGGATGTGCGAGCTGACCCGTTCGTTCAGCGCGTACGACACGCTGACCGTCATCCCGCGTACGGAGCCGCTGCCGCCGGTGCGGCTCACCGGCGAGGCCGCCGGGTACGGCGACGGGCGGCAGCGCTCGCTGGCACTGGCCGGCGACGACGACATCATTCCCCGCGCGTACCGGCACGGGGACGATCTGCGCCGGGTGCACTGGCGCTCCACCGCGCGCTACGGCGAGCTGATGGTGCGCCGTGAGGAGCAGCCGCAGCGCGCCAGGTGCACGGTGCTGCTGGACACCCGGGGCGTCGCCTACCACGGCGCTGGGCCCGACTCGGCCTTCGAGTGGGCGGTGTCGGCGGCGGCCTCCGTGCTGGTGCACATGCTGGAGCGCGGATTCTCGGTCCGGCTGCTGACGGACACGGGGATGTCGGTGCCCGGTGAGGGCACCGACGGCTTCGCCGGATCCACACAGGAGTCCGCGGAGGCGGCCGGGCTGATGCTGGACGCCCTCGCGGTCGTCGACCATTCGGACGAGGTGGGGCTCTCGCGCGCCCACGACGTGCTGCGCGGCGGGAACGAAGGGCTGCTGGTCGCCTTCATCGGCGATCTGGACGAGGAGCAGACGGCCCTGGCGGCCCGGATGCGGCAGCGCAGCGCGGCCGCCGTCGCCTTCGTCCTGGACAGTGATGCCTGGGTGGTGAACGGCGCGCCTGCGGGCGCGGTGGAGGAGCGGCTGCGGGGGCTGCGCGAGGCGGGGTGGACGGCGATGGCCGTGTCCCCGGGAGCGGCGCTGCCGGAGCTGTGGCGACAGGTGCCCGGGGAGCGGACCGACTCCGCTCCGGCGGGTGGTACGACGGGTCTTTCCGGTGCTTCCGGGTTCTCCGGTGCTGCCGGATTCGCTGGTGTTCCCGGGGCTTCTGGAGCTTCTGGGGCTGGGGGATGGTCATGAGCGGTCGTGGAAGGCTGGCTCTGTGCGCCTTCGTCGCCACGCTGATGGCGGCGGGCGCGATGCTGCCGCTGGTCGATCCTGCGACATGGATCGTGCAGGCCGCGTTCCTGCTGGCGGTGGTGAGCGGGGTGGGCGCGCTGGCCCGGCGGGTGCCGCTGGCCCGGCCGCTCACGGTGGTGGCGCAGGCCGTCGTCATGCTGCTGAGCCTCACTCTGATCTTCGCCCAGGAGGTCGCCCTCGTCGGGCTGATCCCGGGGCCCGACGCCTTCGCGCGCTTCGGTGACCTGCTGGAGGCGGGCGCCGGGGACGTCGGAAGGTACGCGATTCCGGCGCCCGCCACCGACGGCATCAAGCTGATGCTCGTCGGCGGCGTGCTGGTGATCGGCCTGGCCGTGGACGCGCTCGCGGTGACGTACCGCAGCGCCGCACCGGCCGGTCTGCCGCTGCTCGCGCTGTACTCGGTGGCCGCGGGGCTGTCCGGCGGCGGGGCGAGCTGGCTCTGGTTCCTGCTGGCCGCCTCGGGCTACCTGGTGCTGCTGCTGGCGGAGGGCCGGGACCGGCTGTCGCAGTGGGGGCGGGTGTTCGGGGGCGCGCCACGCGGTCCTGGCCGGGGCCTGGCGGGGCTCGGCGGGGGCGGCGCGCACGCCCCGGTGCGTACGGGCCGGCGGATCGGCGCGGTCGCGCTGGGCATCGCGCTGGTCGTCCCGGTGGCTCTTCCGGCGATGGGCGGCGGTCTGCTGGGCGCGGCGGGGGGCGGTCCTGGTGAGGGGCCCGGCGGCGGTGACATCGGTTCGGTGAACCCGGTGCTGAGGCTCCAGGAGACCCTCAACCAGCCGGAGGCCCGCGAGTGGCTGAAGTACAAGACCAACGCGGGTGACACCAGTGACATGTACCTGCGGCTCATGGCGCTGGACAGGTTCGACGGCGACAGCTGGAAGTCGGCGACGCGCTCGCTGACGGCGGTCCCGGGCGAGCTGCCGCGGCCCGACGGCCTCGGCGACGACGTCAGCACGACGGAGATCAGGACGAACATCTCGGCGGCTCGCGAGTACAAGCAGGCCTGGCTGCCGATGCCCTATCCGGCCACGGAGGTCCGCGTGGAGGGCGACTGGCGTTTCGACGCGGCCCGGCGCACCGTGATCGGTGACCGCGGCCAGACGGTGAGCGGTCTGCAGTACTCGGTCACGGGCCTCAAGGTGAAGCCGACCGCGCAACAGCTCGCCCGCGCGCCCCGGCCCCCCGCCGAGCTGCTGAGGGAGTACACGGAGGTCCCCGCCACCCTGCCGGCCGAGGTGCGGTCCATGGCGGCGTCGGTGACCGAGGGAGCGGCGAACGACTACGAGCGGGCGGTCAAGCTCCAGGACTGGTTCGCCGTGAACGGCGGCTTCACCTACGACACCGATGTGGACTCGGGCACCTCCGGGGAATCGGGCGGCGGCATGCAGGCGCTGTCCCGGTTCCTGAAGGACAAGGCGGGCTTCTGCGTCCACTTCTCGTTCGCCATGGGTGCGATGGCGCGGTCGCTGGGGATCCCGGCACGGATCGCGGTGGGCTTCACTCCGGGCACCCGGGCCGCGGACGGGTCGATGTCGGTGAGCAACCGCGACGCCCACGCCTGGCCCGAGCTGTACTTCGAGGGTGTGGGGTGGACCAGGTTCGAGCCGACCCCGACCCGGGGCAGCACGCCCGACTACACCCGTACGGAGACACCTTCCGGCGCACCGTCCAGCCCGGCCGAGCCGCAGGCGAGCGTTTCCGCCCCGGCGCCCGCGCCGTCGGTCTCCCAGGACTGCACGGCGCAGCAGCAGCGGGTCGGCGACTGCGGGGCCGCGGCGCCGCAGGACGTGCTGCCGCCGGTCGATCCGGGTCCGTCACTGGGCACGATCGCCCTGTGGACGCTGGCCGCGGTGGCCGTGCTGCTCGTGCCACTGCTGCCGATGCTGTGGCGATTGCGGGTGCGGGCGCGCCGGCTGAGTTCCGGGGGGCGCACCCCGGAGGAGGTCGCGGCCCGGACCCTGGCCGCCTGGCGGGAGGTCGGCGATACGGCCTGGGACCACGGCATCGCCCCGGACGGGTCGTGCACGCCGCGCAAGGCCGCCGCTCGGATCGTCCGGCTGGGGCAGTTGGAGGGTGCACCCGCCGACGCGGTGCACCGGGTGGCGCACGCAGTGGAACAGGTGCTGTACGCGCCACAGCCGGTGCCCGCGACGGGGCTCGCCGATGACGCCCAGCAGGTCCGCGTCGGCCTGGCCGCGGCGGCGGGCCGGGTGACACGGCTGCGCGCCCTGCTCCTGCCACGGTCGACCGTGCGGGCGGTGTGGGCGTTCTCGGAGCGCTGGACGGCCCTGACCGATCGCTGTTCCGCCGCCGCCCGCAGGATCACGGACCGCTGGACGGTGCAGTTCCGCAGGCTGTCCCGCCAACGCGGCTGACCCGCGCACCGAAAGTCCGGCGGCCCCCGGCGAACGGAGGCCGCCGCCGGTGAGCGGGACCGCTGGAACGGGGCCCGCCGCAGGTGAACGGACTGCTGGAACGGGCCCGCCGGTGGCCACGGTCTCCGTGCCCCGGGGCTGAGGATGAATGGGCCCGCCGGTGCATGGGGTCCGTCGGTGGGCGCGGTTCCGTGAGCACGGGTCTCCCGTGAGCCGCCGGGCCGCGCGGCCGTCCGGTGGCGGGCTCCCGGGGTCGGGTACGCGTAACGGGTGAGGGGGTGACCGCGGATTTCCGCGGTCACCCCCTCACCCGTTACGCGAGACGTGGGGCCGTGTCACAGGGCAGGCTGGGGCGCCCATCCGTAGGGCGAAGGCCGAAAGGCAGGCCCTAGTGGCCGCCGCCCTGCTCGTCGCGACGGCGCTGCCATCGCTGCTCGATCCGGTTCATCATCGACCGGCGCTGTTTGGGCTGGCGGCGCTCACCCTGGGTCCCGGGGCCCTGCTCGCCGGGTTTGGGCGCCTTACGCCAACCGGTGACCGCGAGGACCGCACAGCCGAGCATGACGAGGAATCCCACCACGCTGACCAGCCAGATCTGCTGGACGATCATTCCGGCCATGAGGAGCGCGATACCCACCAGGAAGCCCGCGACCGCCTGGTAGACCCGTCGCCGGGTGTACGTACGCAGTCCGCTTCCCTCGAGCGCTGTCGCGAACTTGGGATCTTCGGCGTACAGCGCTCGCTCCATCTGCTCGAGCATTCGCTGCTCGTGCTCCGAGAGCGGCACGGAGTCCTCCTAGTCGTCGGTCGCTGGGGGCGACCGGTATGCGGCCCTTTCAGGATAGGCAGGGAATCGCCCCCGTGAAACCCGCCCAATACCAATAGCCCTCGGGGTCGCCATGCCGGTTCGACTGCTGAAGGGTGAATTCCCCAACCGCCGATCCGTCATGCCGGATGGTGTCCACCGATCATACGGGGCGAACGCCCCGAACGGGGGGCCTGCGGCGTACTCCATGTGCGGCTGCGCCGCTGATCAGCGGCGCGTCAGGCGTGCTTCTCGCCCAGGAGATGGAGCTGGGTCGCGACCGAGTGGAACGCCGGCAGCTCGGCCGCGGCCGCCTCCAGCTTGAGGAGGGCGTCCAGCGCGCCGGGCTCGGTGTCCACCAGAACGCCGGGAACGAGGTCGGCGAAGACCCGGACACCGTGCACGGCCCCGACTTCCAGTCCGGCCGCCGCGGCGAGCTCGGTGAGCTGCTCCGCGGTGAAGCGGCGCGGCACCGGGTCGCCCTCGCCCCAGCGTCCCGCCGGGTCACCGAGCGCGTGGCGGGCCTCGGTGAAGTGCCCGGCCAGGGCCCTGGCGAGGACGGCACCGCCGAGCCCGGCGGCGAGCAGGCTGAGCGCTCCGGCGGGCCGCAGCGCCGCCGCCACGTTCCGTACGCCCTCGGCGGGGTCGTCGACGTACTCCAGCACGCCGTGGCACAGCACGATGTCGAAGCCGCCGCGCTCGACCACGTCGAAGAGCCCGTGGACATCACCCTGGACACCGCGCACCCGGTCGGCCACCCCGGCCTCGGCGGCACGACGCTCCAGCGCGAACAGCGCGTTCGGGCTGGGGTCGACCACGGTGACCCGGTGGCCGAGACGGGCGGCGGGCACCGCGAAGTTCCCGGAGCCGCCGCCGGTGTCGAGGACGTCCAGAGCGTCCCGTCCCGTGGCCTTGACCCTGCGGTCGAGAGCGTCCCTCAGGACGTCCCAGACCACGGCCGTACGGAGGGAGGCGCGAGAGGGGCGCGGTGGGGTCTCCGCACCGGAGGCAGGGGAACGGTCCGACACGGCAGTTGACTCCTCGGCGCGGTGCCGCCCCGACGGACGGGGCGTGAACAGGGCAGACTCACTCCACCCTATTGCCTCGGCCGGGCGGCCCCGTCATCCCACGCCCTCCCCCGCCCCCGGCGCCTGCGACCTGGGCTGCGGCAGCGTCGGCTGGAGCACCAGCATCCGCTCGACCAGGCGCAGGAACATGGCCACGTCGCGCAGCAGGTCGTCGGCGTCGCGGCTGCTGGCCGCGCCCTGGATGCCCGCCTCCGCGCGTGCCCTGCGCCGGGCGCCCGAGGCGAACAGCGCGCTCCACTCGGTGAGCTCCGGCGCTATCTCGGGGAGCACTTCCCAGGCGGACCGTATGCGCGCGCGGCGCCGCTCGTTGGTCTCCGGCCGGCCACGCGCGGCCAGGACGGCCGCGGCGGTGCGCAGCGCGGCGAGATGGGCGGTGGCGTACCGCTCGTTGGGGGTGTCCAGGGCGGCGGCCTCTTCGAGGCCGGCCCGTGCCTGGGTGAGGAGATCGAGGGCGGCGGGCGGCGCCGACGAGCGCCGCAGCACGGGGTGGACATCGCTCGCGGGGCCGCCCGGCGAGGACGCGGAGCCGCCCGGCGAGGAACCGGTCAGTGAGGGGGCAGGGCGCTCTGTGCGGAGCCGGCGTGCGGCAGAGGCGTACGAGCTGGCCATGACGAACCTCCTGTCGTCTGGTGACGGCGCGGTGGCCGTATGTGCCCATCGTGGGGGCTGCCACTGACAATCGGCTCTGACCTGCTGCTTTGCTTGTGGAGGTGAAGATCGGGGGTGACCGCTAGGGTGAGGTGAGGAGCCGTGACGAACCCTCGGAGCGGTCATGCCCGAACATCGCGCCGACTCGCCGGACAATGCGCAGCAACTCCTGATCACCCTCGGGCGGCTCGTCGACCAGGCCCTGGAAGGCATCAAGCTGCAGCGGGCCAGGGTCGAGCTGGCCATGGCCCTGCAGCGCCATATGCTCCCGTCCGAGCTGCCGCAGCTCCCCGGCGTGCGCATCGCGGCCCGGTACTCGCCCGCACGGGACGGGCTGGCCGTGGGCGGCGACTGGTACGACGCCTTCATGATGCTGGACGGGTCGCTCGGGCTCGCGATCGGCGACGCGCAGGGCCACGATGTGGAAGCCGTCGCGTTCATGGGTCAGGTCCGCACCAGCCTGCGGGCCCTCGCCGAGGCGACGAGCGATCCGAGAGAGGTGCTGAGCCGCACCAACGACCTGCTGATCTCGATGGGTTTCGGGCTCTTCGCGACCTGTTGCTTCCTGCGATTCGACCCGGTCGGCCGCGATCTCACCGTGTCCCGGGCCGGTCATGTCCCGATGATCTGGGCCACCGCCGGCGGCGGTTCCGGCATCGCCCTCGACCGGGGCGGCCCGCCGCTCGGCATCGTGCGGGGTGAGCGCTATCCGGTGACCCATCGGCGGCTGATCGAGGCCGGGGTCCTCGTCCTGCTCACCGACGGGGTCGTGGAAGGGCCGACCTACCCGATGGAAGCCGGTCTGGACGAGGTCCTCCGGCTGGTGCGCGCGGGATTCGACGCCGACCCCGAGGTGCTCGCCTCCGCGGTCATCAAGGTGGCCGAACTGACCGGTCACCGCGACGACGCCGCGGTCCTCGTCGCCCGCTACGACGGACCCGCGGCCGGTCGGCCCGACCAGGGGGTGTCCGGTGGATCAGGCGCGAGCCCAGCCTGATCCGCCGGTCGGCCCGACCAGCGCGCCTGACTCGCCGCGCTCCCGCCGACGGCGCAGACTGCTGTGGTGCGCGACGAGCAGATCCGGGGTTACGGCGCCGCGGTGCTGTGGGCCCTCGCCGTGGCGGCTGTCTACTACGGTTCCGCCAAGCTGGGGCTGCTCCAGCAGCTCGTGGGCGGCCAGGTCACTCCGCTGTGGCCGCCGACCGGGGTGGCCCTGGCCGCGCTGCTCGTGTTCGGGCCGTGGATCTGGCCGGGTATCGCGCTCGGCGCCTTCCTGGTCAATGTGTCCATCGGTCCCTCGCTCCCCGCCGTGCTGGCCATCGTCGCCGGCAACACCCTGGCCCCGCTCCTCGCGTACGCGTTGCTGCGCCGTGTGGGGTTCCGCGAGAAACTCGACCGGTTGCGCGACGTACTCGCCCTGGTCTTCCTCGGTGCGCTGGCCGGGATGCTGGTCAGCGCGACGGTGGGGAGCAGCGTGCTGGTGCTCTCCGGGGCACTGGAGCCGAGCGGCTTCTGGCCCACGTGGTCGGTCTGGTGGACCGGTGACGCGATGGGCGTCCTCGTGGTCACCCCGTTCCTGCTGGTCCTGCGCCACGCCCGGTGGCCCCGGGATGTCCCGGTCCACCGCTGGGCCGAGGCGGCGGCGCTGTTGCTCTGCACGGTCTTCGCGGCGCTGCTGGCGACGGGGACGAGCAGTTCGAGGCTGCTCTTCCTCGTCTTCCCGTTCCTCATCTGGGCCGCGTTCCGCTTCCAGCTGGCCGGGGCCGCGCCGTGTGCGCTGCTGGTGTCGACGCTGGCGATCCACGCCGCGGCCCTGGAAGTCGGTCCGTTCGCCGGTCAGGACCTGTTCGCCAACATGGTCACGCTGCAGGCCTTCAACGGCTCCACGGCGCTGACGGCCCTGCTGGTCGCGTCGGTCATCACCGAGCGGAACGAGACGCACGAGGAGATCAAACGGGTCTGCGCACGGCTCGAGGACATCGTGGACCAGATCGAGCCACGCCTTGATCCGCGCGAGTGGCCTCCGAAGAGCGACGGGAACAACTGACCGGCCGGAGCCCGGCAACCCGGCTTTGCTTCGGGCAGAGGTTCGGGATAGTTTTTGAACTGACCAGTCAGTTCAAAAACTTTGGGGGGTACGTGGACGCGCACGGGGCTGCCGTCAGCGCCGACGGATTCGGACTCAAGGGCCCGCGCGGCTGGGCGTTCCGCGGGGTGAGCGTCACGGCGGAGCCCGGCTCGCTCATCGCGGTCGAGGGCCCGTCCGGCTCCGGTCGCACCTGCCTGCTGCTCGCCCTCACCGGCCGCATGAAGCCCTCGGAGGGGCACGCCGAGGTGGGCGGGCTGCGGCTGCCGCGCCACATGGCCGCGGTACGCCGCGTCAGCGCGCTCGGCCCCGTCCCGGGAGTCAGCGACCTCGACCCGGCCTTCACGGTCACCGAGCACCTGCGCGAGCGCGCGCTGCTCCAGCGCCGGTTCGACGGCTCCCTGCGCGCACTGCTGCGGCCGAGGGCCGAGCGGTCCGCGGCGGCCCGTAGCCGTATCGAGGAGGCGCTGGAGACCGTGGGGCTCGACCTGGACGCCCTTCCGAAGGAAGGGCGTACGGCGGTACGGGACCTGGAGCGGCTGGAGGCGCTGCGCCTGTCGCTCGCCCTGGCGCTGATCGGGCGGCCCCGGCTGCTGGCGCTCGACGACACCGACCTCAAGCTCTCGGACGCGGACCGGGCGGAGGCCTGGGAGCTGCTGCGCCGGGTCGCGGCGACGGGCCCGACGGTGCTTGCCGTGTGCAGCGAGGCGCCGGAGGACGCGGTCCGGGTCTCCATGGGCCCGTCCGGCACGGAGGACCACGCGGAGAGCCCCACGAACAACAGCGCGAAGGACAGCGCGGGGAACGCGGCAGGAAACAGCGCGGAGGCCGGCGCGGAGGACGACTCCGAAGAGGGCTCCGAAGAGGGCTCCGACAGCGGCTCTGACGACGGCTCCGAGACCCGCGAGTCCGCGACCAAGGCCAACGCCGCCCAGACCGCCAAGGCCGCCCGGACCCCGAAGACCGCCGCGACCGCGAAGACCGGCAAGGGCACCGACACCGACACGACCGCTGAGGCGGACGAGACCGACACCGAGGAGGGGGCGGCCGATGCGCTCGCCGAAACTGGCCGCGCTTGAGCTGAAGCGCTTCGGCAGGGGCAAGCTGCCCGCCGCCGCGCTCGTCGCGATCCTGCTGCTGCCGCT
The DNA here is from genome assembly GCF_040300305.1 of Streptomyces sp. NPDC000410. Classification (NCBI taxonomy): domain Bacteria; kingdom Bacillati; phylum Actinomycetota; class Actinomycetes; order Kitasatosporales; family Streptomycetaceae; genus Streptomyces; species Streptomyces sp. NPDC000410. Next base: position 28,520 of record NZ_JBEPDM010000007.1, on the reverse strand, counting down.
GCTCTACGGCGCCCTGTACCTGTGGTCCTTCTGGGACCCGTACAGCCGACTCGACCGGATACCCGTCGCCCTCGTCAACGCCGACAAGGGCGCCACCGCCGACGGCAAGAAGATCACCGCCGGCGACGAGATCACCGAGGGCCTGCGCGACAGCAAGGTCTTCGAGTGGCACGAGGTGAGCGCCGAGGACGCCCGCGAGGGCGTCGAGGACGGCACGTACTACCTGTCCCTGACCATGCCCGCCGACCTCAGCAAGCGCATCGCCTCCAGCTCCGGCGACTCCCCGGAGACCGGCGCGCTCGAGGTGCGGACGAACGACTCGAACAACTACATCGTCGGCCAGATCTCGCGGACGGTCTTCTCCGAGGTGCGCACGGCCGCCTCCAAGAACGCCTCCCGCTCCTTCCTGGACAAGATCTTCATCTCCTTCTCCGACATCCATGACGCCACGGAGAAGGCCGCCGAGGGCGCCGACGAGCTCAAGGGCGGCATCGGCAAGGCCAAGAAGGGCTCCAAGGACCTCGCCGACGGCCTGAAGGACGCCAAGGACGGCAGCGGGAAGCTGGCCGGGGGCATCACGCGGCTCAACAAGGCCGCGGGCGACCTGGAGACGGGCGCCGGGAAGGTCGCGGACGGCACCCAGGCACTGGCCGACAAGGTCAACGGGATCGCCGCCGACGTACGCCCGTTCCTCAAGGACAACGGCAAGATGATCGGCGACACGGCGCGTCTGGTCGAGGACACCTCCCGGCTGGCGCGGAACAACCTGGACACGCTCGTGAAGCTCACGCCGGGGGTGGCCACCGGCGCCCACAAGGCCGCCGACAAGCTCGCCGAGATCCACAAGGCGCGCTGTGTGGACGCCGTGCTCCCCGACCCGGCCTGCGCCGACCTGGAGCACGCCAAGACGAACGCCGCCGACGCCGCCGAGATCGCCGACGACCTCAACACGCTCGTGAAGGACAACAACGGCGATCTGAAGAAGCTCGACGCGCAGCTGAAGAAGCTGGAGAAGCAGGCGAAGGCCCTGGCCGACCGCTCCCCGCACCTGGACGACGACGTCGAGTCGGCCGTGGCCGAGATCAACGCGCTGAACACCGGCGCGCACAAGGTCGCCAAGGGAGCGGACCAGATCCACACCGGGCTGGGCGGCGCCAAGACGGGCTCCACCGATCTCGACTCCGGTGTGAACCGGCTCAAGAACGGCGCCAACGAGCTGGACGGGGGAATGTTCAAGCTGGTCGACGGCTCCGGCGAACTGGCGGGCGGGCTGAACGAGGGCGTCGGCAAGATCCCCGACTACGACAAGCAGGACCGCGACCGCCGTACGGAGGTCATGGCCGACCCGGTCCAGCTGGCCGCCCAGTCGCTGAACAAGGCGCCCAACTACGGCACGGGCTTCGCCCCGTACTTCATTCCGCTCTCCCTGTGGGTCGGCGCGATGGTGGCGTACATGCTGATCCAGCCGCTCAACCGGCGCGCCCTGGCCGCCGGCGCCTCCGCCTGGCGGATCGCGCTGGCCGGCTGGCTGCCGGTGGCCGCGATCGGCCTGCTCCAGGTCGGTGCCCTCATGTCCGTCCTCCACTGGGGCCTCGGCCTCCAGATGGCCCGCGCGGCCGGGACGGTCGGCTTCCTGGCACTGGTGGTGTGCTGCTTCGCCGCGATCATCCAGTGGCTCAACGCCCGCTTCGGAGCGGCGGGCCGGATCCTCGTCCTGGCGGTGCTGATGCTCCAGCTGACCTCGGCGGGCGGTACGTATCCCGTCCAGACCAGCCCGGGCTTCTTCAACGCCCTGCACCCGTTCCTGCCGATGACGTACGTCGTCGAGGCGCTGCGCCGGCTCATCACGGGCGGCGGGATCGGACCGGTCTGGCAGGCCACGGCCGTCCTGGCCGCCTTCACCGCCGGGGCGCTCGCCCTGACCGCCGTGTCCGCGCGCCGCAAGCAGGTGTGGACCTTCGACCGGCTTCATCCCGAGCTGAGTCTGTGAGCCCCGGGAGACCTGTGAGAATCGACGCCATGAACAGCAGCAGCACCCGGAGACAGGCGACCCGCGCCAAGCTCTACGAGGCGGCGGTGACGCTCATCGCCGAGCAGGGCTTCTCGGCGACGACGGTGGACGAGATCGCCGAGCGCGCCGGGGTCGCCAAGGGCACGGTCTACTACAACTTCAAGAGCAAGACCGAGCTCTTCGAGGAGCTTCTGCGGTACGGCGTGGGGCTGCTCACGGCCTCGCTCCAGGCCGCGGCCGACGAGACGGAGGAACGCGGCGGCACCAAGGTCGAGGCGCTGGACGGGATGATCAAGGCCGGTCTGGGCTTCATCGACCGGTACCCCGCCTTCACCCAGCTGTACGTCGCCGAGCTCTGGCGCACCAACAGGGCCTGGCAGTCCACGCTGCTCGTCGTCCGGCAGCAGGCGGTCGCGGTGGTCGAGACGGTCCTGCGGGAAGGGGTCGAGCGCGGTGAGCTGAGCGAGGAGATCGACATTCCGCTCACCGCCGCCGCGCTTGTCGGCATGGTGCTGGTGGCAGCGCTCGACTGGCAGGCGTTCCAGCGGGAGCGTTCGATCGACGACGTGCACGCGGCGCTGTCGCGGCTGCTGCACGGGCGGGTCAGCGGCCGCTGAGAACAGCGCCGGGCACAGGGCCGGGAAAAGGGCTGGGAAAAGGGCTGGGAAAAGAGAAGTGCCGGTCCGGCGAAGCTCGATCCCCCCGAGCTTCGCCGGACCGGCGTTTCCCCCGTTACCCCGTTTCCCCGTTACCCCCGTTGCCCTGTTCCACCGTTCCCCCGGGTCCGGGCAACCCCGTTCGGTCGGGTGCGCCGCGCCGTTCCGCCGCCCCGTGCCGGCGGTGCCGGCGCCGCGCCCCTTCCGTGGTCTCCACTCTCCCGTCTGCGCAGGTGAGAGCCCATCCGCGTACCTACTCATCTCCCGCACTAGGTACGGATACTCAGACGCCCGCGCTCATCCCCACTCCTGGGCGCGGCGCTCTGGTTACGATCGCGTCCGTGTCCGTACTCCCTCTGGTCTTCACCAGCGGCTGGGCCAGCGGAATCAACGCCTACGCGGTGGTCCTGCTGTTCGGCGTCTTCGGCGCGACCGGGATCTCCGACGAGGTGCCCGAGTCGCTGCAGCGCACCGATGTCCTGATCGTCGCCGGGGTGCTCTTCCTGTGCGAGGCGGTGGCGGACAAGATCCCGTACGTCGACTCGCTCTGGGACAGCGTCCACACGGTGATCCGGCCGGTGGCGGGGGCTGTCGTGGCGGCGCTGCTGGCCGGGGAGAGCGGGTCGCTCCCGGAGCTCGCGGCGGGCGCGGTCGGCGGGTCCACGGCGCTGCTGAGTCACCTGGTGAAGGCGGGCACCAGAATGGCGATCAACACGTCCCCGGAGCCGTTCAGCAATGCCGCCATGAGCATGGCCGAGGACCTCGGCGTCGCCGGGATCATCTTCCTCGCGGTCTTCCACCCGGTCCCGGCGGCGATCATCGCGGCGACGCTGCTCGTGCTGGGCCTCGTGACACTGGTCTTCCTCGCCTCCCGTATCCGCCGCTTCCTGCGCCGCACGGCCCAGCGCCGCGAGGAACGCCGCCTGGCCCGCTCCGGCCTGCCGGGACCGCCCCCGTGACGCTCGGCCCCCGGCTGCCGGGCTCCGCGCGCCCGGCCCGGCCGCCGAGGCCGGGCACGGCGGGCGTCGGGGCAGCCGCCGGGCGGCGTTGTCAGTGGTGGCCGATAAAGTCCCTGACATGGCACGGATTGCGGTGATCGGCGCTGGGATGGGCGCCATGGCGGCTGCTGCCCGGCTGGCCGTGGCAGGCCACCGGGTGGTGGTGTACGAGCGCTCGGCGACGTTCGGCGGGGCGGTGGGCGGGTTCGAGCGGGACGGGTTCGCGTTCGACACCGGGCCCGGGCTGCTGCATCTGCCTGCCGTGTACCGGGATCTGTTCATCAAGACCGGCAAGGAGCCTCTGGAGAGCCGGGTCGAGATGACCCAGGTCGACCCGGCGAGCCGGCATCTGTTCGCGGACGGCACGGACGTGTCGCTTCCTAACGCCTCGCGGGCAGGCGTCGTCGCCGCGCTGGACGCGGCGCTGGGGGGCGGCGCGGGCGCGCGGTGGGGCGACTTCCTCGGGCGCGCCAGGGACGCCTGGGACCGTTCGCGCCGGCCACTGCTGGAGGAGCCTCTGTGGCCCGACTGGCAGGTGCTCGGCCGCGATCCGTACCCCTCGGTCCGGCAGCGCCGGATGCTGCGCACCCGTCAGGCCCGCACCCTCGCGGAGGTGGGGAGCTGGGAGCTGGCCGACGCGCGGCTGGAGGCCCTGCTCGGCGCGTGCGCGCTGTCGTACGGACTGGACCCCCGGCATGCCCCGGCGAGCGCCGCGCTGTTGCCGTACATGGAGCAGACGTTCGGGAGCTGGTACGTCCGGGGCGGGATGCGGGCGCTCGCCCAGGCGGTCTACGAGCGCTGCCTGGAGCGCAAGGTGGAGTTCGTCTTCGGCGCCGAGGTGACGGGTCTCGTGGAGCGGGACGGCAGGGCGGCGGGCCTGGAGCTGGCCGGGGGCGCCTCCGGTGGAGGCAGGACGGTCGAGGCCGACCACGTGGTGGCGGGCGCCGGGCCGTCCGGTCTCGGCGGCCTGGAGCCGTGGCGGGACGGGGACGTACGACCCCGGGCGTCGGCCGCCGGGGCGCCGGGCAGGTTCACCGTGCTGCTGGCGGTGCGCGGCGCCCGCCCCGAGGGCGCGACGCACCGCACCGTGGTCCACTCCCCCGACACGGCGGCCGAGGCGGGCGCGGTCTTCGGCGGCGCGACGGCCGGGGCGCCCACCGTCACCGTGCTGCGGCCCGACGACCCGACGACGCGCCCGGACGACGCCCATGAGGCGGTCACGCTCACCGCGACGGTCGCCGCGACGGACTGGGCGGACGAGGCGCTGCGCGAGCGTTTCGCGGACACGATCGTCGCCGCGGCGCGACCCGCGATCCCGGACATACGTGAGCGGCTGCTGTGGCGCGAGATCCTCACCCCGGCCGAGACCGGGCTGGTGCACCCGCCGGCGCTGGCCGGGGACGACGGCCGGTATCTGCGCCCGTCGAACAGCACCCGGCTTCCCGGCCTGTACCTCGCGGGCGGCTGGGCCCATCCGGGCGGCGGACTGGCGCACGCGGGCATGTCCGGCGCGCTGGTGGCCGGTCTGATCGTGGAGGGCGACGGCTTCCGCGGCTCTCAGTGACGACCGCCGAGTGACGAACCGAGTGACGACCACTGGGTAACGACCACCCAAATGGCGCCCGGTCGGCACCGGTGGCGGCGATCAGCGGTCAGTAGCGGTAGGGCTGGCCGTTGTAGCCGTTCTCGTATCCGGGCTGATCGTTTCCGTAGGGCTCGTTCCCGTACGGTTCGTTTCCGTACGGCGAGGGCGGCCCCGGCGGCATGGGCGGCATCGGCGGGACCTGGTCGCCGTCTCGCTGCTGCGGCACCCAGACTCCGCCGGGCGGCGTCTCGCTGTAGCCCTGCTGAGGGGTGGCGTACGGGTCGGCGTACTGCTGCTGGCCGCCGTAACTGTCGTACGCGCCGTAGTTCTGGTTGCCGATGTACGGGTCGGAGTACGCGGCGTACTGCTGCTGGCCCGTGCCGTAGTCGTACGCCCCGGCCTGCCCGGCGTAGGCGTCCTGCGCCTGGGCGGCGGTCGGCTGCTCGTACGGGGAGGCGTAGCTCCCGTAGACATCCTGCCCCTGGCTCGCGGCGTGCGCGGAGTCGCTGTAGACGCCGTACTGACCGGTGTCGTCGGGCAGGGGAACGGGCTCGTAGACAGCCGTCCGCTCCGCCGCCGACTCGGGCCGCGCCGCCTCCGCGTCCGCGTAGCCGTGGCCGGACACCTCCAGGTCGGAGACCTCCAGCGTGGGCTCACGCGTCGCGGCCGGCCGGTCGCCGGACTTGCGGCGGCGGCTGGCTCCGGGGCTGCCTCCGATGGCCCAGCCGGTGGAGAAGCCGCGGCGGAAGGAGAGCGTGACGTACGTCTGCCCGATCGCGAAGGCGACCGCGCCGATCACGATCACCACCACGGACGGCACCAGGACGCCGACGACGACGCCCAGGAACCCGGCGAAGGCGAGCAGCCGCCAGCGAAGTCGCGCCTTGTACTGCAGCAGCACCTCGCCGAGCAGCCACAGCGCGACGATGCCGAACGCGATGTAGAGCACCGTCCAGCCCATGCCCGCCCCTCTCCTCGGCCACCGCCGCCAGGGAGATGGCGATGCGACCGGGTTACGACTGCTCGTGCAGTCCGAGATTCTCGTAGATCTCGAGCGTTGCGGTGGAGTTGTTGAGCGTAATGAAGTGCAATCCGGGGACACCCTCGGAGAGCAGCCGTGCGCAGAACTCCGTCGCGAACTCGATGCCAATGGAGCGTACAGCGGCCGGGTCGTCGGCGACCGCGCGGATCCGGTCTTCCAGGGCGGAAGGGAAGGACGCGTTGCTGAGCTGACTGAAGCGCTCGATCTGCTTCACGCTGGTGACGGGCATGATCTCGGGGATGATCGGGGTGTCGCAGCCGGCCGCCTCGACCCGGTCGCGCAGCCGCAGATAGTCCTCCGGATGGAAGAACATCTGGGTGATCGCGTAGTCCGCGCCCGCCCGGCACTTGTCCACGAAGTGCCGGATGTCCGAGTCCCAGTCGGCCGAGCGGGGGTGCATCTCGGGGAAGGCCGCGACGCCGACACAGAAGTCACCCGAGTCCTTGATCAGCCGGACCAGGTCGGCGGCGTAGCGCACGCCCTCCGGGTGCTCGATCCACTCGCCCATCGGGTCGCCGGGCGGGTCTCCGCGCAGCGCCAGGATGTTCCTGATCCCCGCGTCGGCGAACTGGCCGATCATGTTGCGCAGCTCGGCGATGGAGTGGTCCACCGCCGTGAGGTGCGCGACGGGCGTGAGGGTGGTGTCGGCGGCGATCCGCTCGGTGGCCCTGACCGTGCCCTCGCGGGTGGAGCCGCCCGCGCCGTACGTCACGGAGACGAAGTTCGGACGCACCGCCTCGACCCGGCGCAGCGCGTTCCAGAGATTCCGCTCGCCCTTCTCGGTCTTGGGCGCCCAGAACTCGAAGGAGTAGGACGCCTTGCCGGTAGCGAGCAGCTCGCGCACGGTGCGTGCGCGATCCGATCTGGTGGAAGCAGTGCCGAGGGCCATAGTCGCAGGTTAGCCAGGGCCTCCGGGCCGCCCAACCGGCGTCCACCTATCGGACACCCAATATTGGCATTCGGCCCGATCCGTCGTCTTGGCCCCTCGTCCGGATCCGCGCCGTACGCCCGGATCCGTCCATGCGCCGTACGCCGGATCCGTGCCGTACGCCGGGTCCGCGCCGTACGTCCGGATGCGGCTACGCGTCGTACGCCCGGATCCGCTTCGCGAGGTCCGCCGTCGCCGCGGCCGGATCGGCGGCCTCGGTGATCGCCCGGACGACGACGACGCGGCGCGCGCCCGCGGCCAGCACCTCGTCGAGATTGCCCGCGTCGATGCCGCCGATCGCGAACCAGGGGCGGTCCTGCGGCAGCGCGGCCGCGTAGCGCACGAGGTCCAGGCCCGGGGCGTGGCGCCCCGGCTTGGTGGGCGTGGGCCAGCAGGGACCGGTGCAGTAGTAGTCCACACCGGCCTCGGCGGCCGCCGCGGCGGCCTCGGCCTCCGAGTGCGTGGAGCGCCCGATGAGCACGTCCTCGCCGAGGATCGCCCGCGCGGCGGGGACGGGCAGGTCGCCCTGTCCCAGGTGCAGCACGTGCGAACCGATGGCATGGGCGACGTCGGCCCGGTCGTTGACCGCGAGCAGCTTTCCGTGGCGGCGGCAGGCGTCCGCGAAGACCGCGAGGTGCTCCAGCTCCTCACCGGCCTCCATGCCCTTGTCGCGCAGCTGCACGATGTCCACGCCCGAGGCGAGAACGGCGTCCAGGAACGCGGGGAGGTCCCCCTGGCGCTTGCGCGCGTCCGTGCACAGGTACAGCCGGGCGTCGGACAGGCGCGTGCGAACCGTGGACATGAGGTGCTCCCCCTGGGTGGGCCGGTTGGGCGGTGTACGCAGCCGCATGCACATGCGACGGCTCCGTACACCGCGTCCAGTGGTGTCGTGGTCACGCCTGACGCGGGGATGCGCCGGGCGTGGGGTGGTGCGTCAGACGGCGAGCGCCTGGGCCCGGCGCTTCACCTCCGTGCCGCGATTCTCGCTGAGGGCATCCGCGGGGGTACCCGGCAGGGTCGGGTCCGCCGTGAAGAGCCACTCCAGCATCTCTTCGTCGGTGAAGCCGTCGTCCCTCAGGAGCGTCAGGGTCCCGAAGAGACCCTTGACCACCTTGCCGTCCTTGATGAAGGCGGCCGGCACCTGAAGCGTCCGGTTCTCACCGCGGCGCACGGCGATCAGCTGGCCCTCCTTGACCATCTGGCGCACGCGCGTCACCTCGACATCGAGCATTTCCGCGATGTCCGGCAGGTGGAGCCAGGCGGGGACGAGAGCATCGATCTTTGCGTCAATCTCGGTCACGGGACAAGCGTGCCATCCCGGACTGACAGTGGGTAGCCGGGCCTACAGAGCTGCCGCCTTCAGAGGGACGCCGGGGTCCGCCGCACGCAGCGGATCGAGCCGTGCTCCGGTCTCGATGAGTTTGCGCCCCTGGGTCAGGTCCCTGGGCCTGCCGACCGCCAGCACGGCGACCAGCACCCCGTCCCGCAGCCACACCACCGACCAGGCCGCGTCGTCCGGGGCGCCCCGCCATACGAGTGTCCCGGCGCCCCCGTGATGGCCCGCGTACTGCACGAAGCGGCCGAACTGCTCGGACCAGAAGTACGGCACCGGGTCGTACGTCCGCGGCACCGCGTCCGGGACGGCGGCGGCGATGATGTCGGCGGCGACCGTGCGCGGGCCCTGGAGGGCGTTGTCCCAGTGGTGGACGAGGAGCCGTTCGCCGTAGCGCCGGGACGGGAAGGAGGCGCAGTCCCCGACGGCGTACACATCGGGCAGCGAGGTGCGCAGCCGCTCGTCCGCGACGATCGCCCCGTCGTCGGCCAGCGCGATGCCGGAGCCCGCGAGCCAGCGGGTCGCGGGGCGGGCGCCGATGCCCACGACGACGGCACCGGCGGTCAGCCTCCGGCCGTCCTCGAGCACGACCGCGCCGGGTTCGACGCCCGCGACGCGCGCGTTCGTGAGGAGCCGCGCACCGCTCTCCGCGTACCACTGGGCCATCGGGGCCGCGACCTCCGCGGGCAGCGCGCCCGCGAGCGGGCGTCCGGCGGCCTCGACGACGGTGACGGCGCAGCCCGCCTCGCGGGCGGCGGTGGCGAACTCGGCGCCGATCCAGCCGGCGCCGACGACCACGATGTCGTGCTGCCGCTCCAGTACCGGACGGAGGCGTTCCGCGTCGTCGAGCGTGCGCAGCAGATGGACGCCGGGGACACCTTCGGTGCCCGGCAGGGTGACCGGTTCCGCGCCGGTGGCGATGACCAGCACGTCGTACGGGACGGGCCCGTCCGGGGTGTCGAGCTCATGGTCCGCCGGCCGCAGGCCGCCGACCTCGCGGCCCAGCTGGAGGTCGACCTCGATCGCCTCGAAGTCGACGTCGAAGGCGGAGCCCTCGGCCTTGCCCAGCAGCACCGCCTTGGACAGCGGGGGCCGGTCGTACGGCTGGTGCGGCTCGGCGCCGATCAGGGTGATGGTGCCGGTGAAGCCCTCTTCGCGCAGGGCCACGGCGGTCTGTACGCCGGCCATGCCGGCCCCGACGATGACGACTCGGCGCTGCGCTGTCTGCGTCTGCTCGCTCACCGGACCAGCCTATCCAGCTGACGATGCGTCAGGAAGTACGCCGGACGGAAGCCGGGAGGGAGCCGGGAGGGGCGCGGTCCGGGCACCCTTACTCCGCGCCGGGCACGAGAGCTAGGCTGGCGGCCGTACTGCTACTCGCGGGAGCCCGGACGCACCGGGCTGAGAGGGAGGCTGACGCGGCCTCCGACCGTACGAACCTGATCCGGGTCATGCCGGCGAAGGGAGGGGCTGGACGCCCATGCATTCACGTACGACATCCCGTACGGCATCACGTACGACCTCGGACGTCCTCGTCATCGGCGGGGGCATCATCGGTTTGGTCACCGCCTGGCGGGCGGCACAGCGCGGACTGGGTGTCGCGCTCGCCGACCCCGAGCCGGGGGGCGGGGCCGCGCAGGTCGCGGCGGGCATGCTCGCCGCCGTCACCGAGCTCCACTACGGCGAGGAGACACTGCTCGGCCTCAATCTGGCCTCCGCGCGGCGCTATCCGGACTTCGTGGCGGAGCTGGAGGAGGTGAGCGGCCAGGAGACCGGATACCGGGCGTGCGGCACGCTCGCCGTCGCCCTGGACGCGGACGACCGCGCGCATCTGCGCGAGCTGCACGAGCTGCAGCGCCGCTCGGGACTGGACTCGGAGTGGCTCACCGGCCGCGAGTGCCGCCGCCTGGAGCCGATGCTGGCGCCGGGCGTGCGCGGCGGGCTGCGGGTCGACGGCGACCACCAGATCGATCCGCGGCGGCTGGCGAGCGCGCTGGTCGTGGCGTGCGAGCGGGCCGGGGTGGTGTTCCACCGCCGCCGGGTGGACCGGTTGTCGGTGATACGGGACCGGGCGACCGGGGCCGTACTCGACGACGGCCTGGAGCTGACCGCCGACCAGGTGGTGCTGGCCGCGGGGTCGCTGAGCGGCACGCTCGCGGGCGTACCGGAAGAGGTGCTGCCGCCGGTGCGGCCGGTCAAGGGGCAGGTGCTGCGGCTGACGGTGCCGCGGGCGTACGCGCCGTTCCTGTCACGGACCGTACGGGCTGTGGTGCGCGGCAGCCATGTCTATCTCGTACCGCGCGAGAACGGCGAGCTGGTCGTGGGCGCGACGAGCGAGGAGCTCGGCTGGGACACGACGGTCACGGCGGGCGGCGTGTACGAGCTGCTGCGCGACGCCCATGAGCTGGTACCGGGCATCACCGAGCTGCCGCTCACCGAGACCCGGGCGGGGCTGCGGCCCGGGTCGCCCGACAACGCGCCACTGCTGGGGCCGACGCGGCTGCCCGGTCTGCTGCTGGCCACCGGGCACTACCGCAACGGCGTACTGCTCACTCCGGTGACGGGCGATGTGATGGCGCACGCGCTGGTCACCGGCGAGCTGCCCGAGGTGGCACACCCCTTCACCCCCCGCCGCTTTTCTCCTACACGTCAGGAGTTGTCCGTATGACCGTGTTCATGACCGTCTCCGTGACGGTGAACGGAGAGCCGCGGGACATCGCGGCCTGTACGACGCTGGACGCGCTGGTCGCGACGCTGACGGCCGCGCCGTCCGGGGTCGCGGCGGCCGTGAACGAGACCGTCGTCCCGCGCGGCGAATGGTCCGCCACACGGCTCGTCGAGGGCGACCGGGTCGAGGTGCTCACCGCGGTGCAGGGAGGCTGATCAGAGCTATGGCCGATGACCGTTTCATGCTGGGCGGGATCGAGTTCTCGTCCCGGCTGATCATGGGTACGGGCGGAGCGCCCAGTCTCGACGTCCTCGAACGCTCGCTGATCGCGAGCGGCACGGAGCTGACGACGGTGGCGATGCGGCGGCTGGATCCGACCGTGCAGGGGTCGGTGCTGTCCGTGCTCCAGCGCCTGGGCATCCAGGTGCTGCCGAACACGGCGGGCTGCTTCACTGCGGGCGAGGCGGTGCTGACCGCGCGGCTCGCGCGCGAGGCGCTCGGGACGCACTGGATCAAGCTGGAGGTGGTCGCGGACGAGCGCACGCTGCTGCCCGACGCGATCGAGCTGCTCGACGCGGCGGAGGTCCTCGTCGACGACGGCTTCACCGTGCTGCCGTACACGAACGACGACCCCGTGCTCGCGCGCAAGCTGGAGGACGTCGGCTGCGCCGCGATCATGCCGCTGGGCTCGCCGATCGGTTCCGGCCTCGGGATCCGCAATCCGCACAACTTCCAGCTCATCGCCGAGCAGGCGGGCGTGCCGGTGGTCCTGGACGCGGGGGCCGGGACGGCGTCGGACGTGGCGCTGGCGATGGAGCTGGGATGCGACGCGGTGATGCTCGCGTCGGCGGTGACGCGGGCGCAGGAGCCGGTGCTCATGGCGGAGGCGATGCGCCACGCGGTGGAGGCGGGGCGGCTCGCGAGCCGGGCGGGCCGGATCCCGCGCCGCCACTTCGCGGAGGCCTCGTCCCCGACGGAGGGCCGCGCGACCCTGGACCCGGAACGCCCGGCGTTCTGAGGGCCGGCCCCTCAGGTGCTCCCCGGCCGAGGGGGCGCCTGCGGCGGGCCTCTTTCTCCTACCCGCCCCTTCCCGCAGTGTCGACTTGCGGCTTCGCCGCGTGGCTGGGGGCAAGCCCCCAGCCCCCCGTACGGCCTTCGGCCGTGTCCTCAATCGCCGGACGGGCTCATTCTGAGCCCCGCTGGGGGTCCCCCCACGCCCGCTAGGGCGTAGGGGGAGATTGAGGAGCGGGGGTTCGGGGGCGGAGCCCCCGCAACGGGGGCTGGGGCGGAGCCCCGGTTCGGGAAGCGGCGGGTAGGGGACGAAGCCCGCCGCAGGCGCCCACCGGCCCCGGGCTGCCGGGAAAAGCAGCCGGTCGGGACCGAGGCGTCAGGGGAGGGACGCGTGGCTCGTAGACTCGCCTGCGTGGATACGACCCTTCACGACCCCCTCGTCGGGCAGCTGCTCGACGGCCGCTACCGCGTCGAGGCGCGCGTCGCCGTCGGCGGGATGGCCACGGTCTACCGGGCCGTGGACACCCGGCTCGACCGGGTGCTCGCCCTCAAGGTGATGCACCCGGCGCTCGCCACGGACGCCTCGTTCGTGGAGCGGTTCATCCGGGAGGCGAAGTCCGTGGCACGGCTCTCCCACCCGAACGTGGTGGGGGTGTACGACCAGGGCGCGGAGGGCGCGTACGTCTATCTCGCGATGGAGTACGTCGCCGGATGCACCCTGCGCGACGTCCTGCGCGAGCGCGGCGCGCTCCAGCCCCGGGCCGCGCTCGACATCCTGGAGCCGGTGCTCGCCGCGCTCGGGGCGGCGCACCGGGCCGGGTTCGTGCACCGGGACATGAAGCCGGAGAACGTGCTGATCGGGGACGACGGCCGGGTCAAGGTCGCCGACTTCGGTCTCGTTCGGGCCGTGGGCTCGGTGACGAACACCACGGGGTCGGTCCTGGGAACCGTGTCCTACCTCGCGCCGGAGCAGATCGAGTCCGGCTCCGCCGACACCCGCGCCGACGTCTACGCCTGCGGTGTCGTGCTGTACGAGATGCTGACCGGCGCCAAGCCGCACACGGGCGACACCCCCGCCGCGATCCTCTACCGGCACCTCAACGAGGACATGCCCGCCCCCTCGGCCGCCGTGCCAGGCCTGGCGCCGGAGCTGGACGCGCTGGTGGCGAGCGCGACCGCCCGTGATCCGGAGGTGCGCCCGTACGACGCCGTTGCGCTGCTCGCGCAGACCCGCGAGGCGCGCGCCGCGCTGAGCGACGACCAGCTCGACGCCGTACCGCCGCAGGCCCGTACCCGCACCGCGGACCAGGCCCCGGACAAGGACCCGGACAAGGGCTCGGACCAGGCCGAGGGCCAGTCCTCGGGGCAGCACGGCGCCGAGGACCCCACGAGCGTGATCCCCCGGGCCCTCCCCCTCCCCTCCCACACCAGCCGGCTGGAGATGCCGCTCCCGGCAGAGCCCCCGGCGCGCCGGACAAGCGTGCCCCGGCGTGGTGTCCTCGCCGCCGTCGTCGCCGTACTGCTGCTCATCGGCGTGGGCGCGGGCGTCTGGTACATCAACTCCGGACAGTTCACCCAGGTGCCCTCCGTCCTCGGCCGCACCGAAGCCGCGGCGAAGAAGCGCCTCACCGACGCCGGGCTCGAGGTCGAGCAGACGAAGAAGGGCTTCAGCGACACCTACAAGCGCGGCACGGTCATGGACATCGACCCGGACCCGGGCCGGCGCATCCGCGACAACGGCTCCGTCACCCTGGTCATCTCCCGTGGCCCGGAGATCGTCAAGGTGCCCACGCTCCGCGGCAGGACGCTCGCCGAGGCGAAGAGCGAGCTGCGTGAGGCCGGACTGGCCACTGGCGTGATCACGAAGGCGTTCAGCGAGGAGTTCGCGCAGGGCACCGTCATCCGCTCGGACCCGGCGGCCGGGAGCGATCGCCGCCCCGACTCCGCGATCGCGCTCGTCGTCAGCAAGGGCACCCCGATCGACGTACCGGAGGTGACGGGCGAGTCCGTCGAGGACGCCACGAGCACGCTCCAGGAGGCCGGGCTGAAGGTGAGGGTGGCCGACGAGCAGGTCCACTCCCCCGAGCCGGCCGGCGCCGTCGCCAGGCAGTCCCCCGCGCACGGCGGACAGGCCGCCGCGGGCGACACCGTCACCCTCACCGTCTCCAAGGGCCCGCGGATGATCGACGTTCCCGACGTCGTCGGCGACAACGTGGACGACGCGACGCGCGAGCTGGAGAAGGCGGGCTTCAAGGTCGATGTCGACCGCGGCTTCCCCTTCCTCGGCGACACCGTCGAGAGCCAGTCGGTCGCCGCCGGCGAGCAGGCCCCCGAAGGCAGCACGATCACCATCAAGACCAAGGGACTCTAGATTCAGATGCGCAACCCAGTCGGCGCCCATGTCCCGGTGGCCGGCGGCCTCGCCAGGACCGGTCTTACGTACGCCCGCGAGATCGGCGCGGAGACCGTCCAGGTCTTCGTCGCCAATCCGCGCGGCTGGGCGACGCCGGCCGGTAACCCGGCGCAGGACGAACAGTTCCGCGAGCGGTGCGGGGCCGAGGGGATACCGGCGTACGTCCATGCCCCGTACCTGATCAACTTCGGCTCGCACAACGAGGCGACGGCCGAGAAGTCCGTGGAATCGATGCGCCACTCGCTGCGGCGGGGGCGGGAGATCGGCGCGCTGGGCGTGGTCGTGCACACCGGTTCGGCGACCGGGGGGCGCTCGCGCGACGTGGCGCTCGCGCAGGTGCGCGAGCTGGTGCTGCCGCTGCTGGACGAGCTGACGCACGACGACGACCCGTACCTGCTGCTGGAGTCCACCGCCGGGCAGGGCTTCTCGCTCTGCTCCCAGGCCTGGGACTTCGGCCCGTACTTCGAGGCCCTGGAGGCCCATCCCAAGCTGGGCATCTGCCTGGACACCTGCCACATCTTCGCGGCCGGGCACGATCTGGCGGAGCCGGGCGGCGTGGCGAAGACCCTCGACCTGCTGGTGGAAACGGTCGGCGAGGGCCGGCTCAAGCTGATCCACGCCAATGACTCCAAGGACGTGGTGGGGGCGCACAAGGACCGGCACGCGAACATCGGCGCGGGTCACATAGGCGAAGAGCCGTTCCGGGCACTGATGGCCCACCCGGCGACCGAGGGCGTACCGCTGATCATCGAGACTCCGGGACCCCAGGAGGCGTACGCGGCCGATGTGGCGCTGCTGAAGAAGCTCCGGTGAGGGATCTCGGATGATGAATCCCCATTGAGGAATACCCCTAGGGGGTATACGGTTCTGCTGTCGACGGGACGGCAGGAACCGCTACCTCGCTATGGGGGTCTTCTCAATGCAGCACACAGAGCACGCGCAGCACGACCACGGTGACCACAACCACGCGCAGCACGAGCACGCGCAGCACGGTCAAGCCGACCACGCGCAGCACGACCACGGTGACCACGCCCAGCATGAGCACACGCAGCACGGTCACGGCGACCATGGTGACCACGCCCAGCACGCGCAGCACGACCACGGTGGCGGCGACCACGACCACACCCAGCACGGCCACGCGCACCATCACGCGCACCACGCCGGTGGCGGAGCCAGCTGGCCGATGGCCGCCAAGGCCACCCTCCACTGCCTCACCGGATGCGCCATCGGCGAAGTGCTCGGCATGATCATCGGCACCGCGCTGGGCTGGGGCACCTTCGCGACGATGGCCCTCGCCATCGCCCTGGCGTTCCTCTTCGGCTACTCGCTGACCCTTTCGCCGATCCTGCGCGCGGGGCTGCCCCTCAAGGCGGCCATCGGCGTCGCCCTCGCCGCCGACACCATCTCCATCTTCGTCATGGAAGTCGTCGACAACGGCGTTCTGCTCCTGGTGCCCGGCGCGATGGACGCACACCTCTCCGACGCCCTCTTCTGGGGCGCCCTGGCCTTCGCCTTCCTCGTCGCCTTCCTGGTCACCACTCCGGTCAACAAGTGGCTGATCGGCCGCGGCAAGGGGCACGCGGTGGTGCACCAGTACCACCACTGACGGCGGTCCCGGGCACGGCTACAGCGGCACAGCAGCTACAGCTCGGGGCCGTCGCCCGGCTCCTCCTGGTACGAGTACCGCTGCTCGCGCCAGGGGTCGCCCACGTTGTGATAGCCGCGCTCCTCCCAGAAGCCCCGGCGGTCGGCGGTCATGTACTCCACACCGCGCACCCACTTCGGGCCCTTCCAGGCGTACAGGTGCGGTACGACCAGCCGCAGCGGGAAGCCGTGCTCGGCGGTGAGCAGCTCACCGTCCTTGTGGGTGGCGAAGATAGTGCGCTCGGACATGAAGTCGGAGAGCCGCAGATTGGCACTGAAGCCGTACTCGGCCCAGACCATGACGTGCGTGACGTTCGGCGCCGGCGGTGCGAGTTCGACGACGGTCCGGGCGGGCACACCCCCCCATTCGGCCCCCAGCATGCTGAATTTCGTCACGCAGTGCAGATCGGCCACGACGGTGGCGTAGGGCAGGGCGGAGAACTCCTCATGGTTCCAGCAGTGCTTGTCGCCGTCGGCCGTGGCCCCGAAGACGCGGAACTCCCAGCGGTCCGGCTTGAACCTGGGGACGGGCCCGTAGTGGGTGACGGGCCAGCCACGCTGCAGCCGCTGCCCCGGAGGAAGCTCGGACTGCTCTGACTCGCGATGTTCCCGGCTCTCCGGCTGACCCATGCCTTCAATGGTGACAGACCGGGAGGGGTGGTCATGACCAGGCTATGACCAGACATGGGCCGATTCGGGCAACTCCTACTAAGCATGCACTTACTGGACGACCTCCGATCACGGTGCGAGGATGCGCCCATCTGCCCAGTCATACGTGCGGAAGGAGCCTCTGCGATGCAGGGCGACCCCGAGGTCATCGAATTCCTCAATGAGCAGCTGACCGCCGAATTGACCGCGATCAACCAGTACTTCCTGCACGCGAAGATGCAGGAGAACTTCGGCTGGACGAAGCTCGCGAAGTACACCCGGGCCGAGTCGTTCGACGAGATGAAGCACGCGGAAGTCCTGACAGACCGGATCCTCTTCCTGGAAGGACTCCCCAACTACCAGCGGCTGTTCCACGTCCGGATCGGGCAGACGGTCACCGAGATGTTCCAGGCCGACCGGCAGGTCGAGGTCGAGGCGATCGACCGGCTGAAGCGCGGGATCGAGGTCATGCGCAGCAAGGGCGACATCACGTCCGCGAACATCTTCGAGTCGATCCTGGCGGACGAGGAGCACCACATCGACTATCTCGACACACAGCTGGAGCTGGTCGAGAAGCTCGGTGAGGCGCTCTACATCGCGCAGCTGATCGAGCAGCCGGAGGGCTAGCCGACGAGTCTGCCCGTCGGCGGTCGGCAGCAGCTGTCAGCAGTCGGCAGCGGCGGTCAGCAGCCGGCTCGCAGGCCGCTTCGCCGCGCTAGGCCGCTTCGCTGAGCGCGGGCTCGGAGCCGGAGGAGGCCGGGTCGGCGGTGGAGTCCGGGGCCACCGCGAGGACGTCCACGCCCTGGTCGAGCAGTTCACGGCGGGGGCACGCGCCCCGGCCGAGGATCCCCTGGATACGGCGCACGCACGATCCGCAGTCGGTTCCGGCCTTGGAGACCGAGGCGATCTGACGGGGGGTGCAGGCGCCCGCCTCCGCATGCTCCTTGACCTGCTTCTCCGTGATTCCGAAGCATGAGCAGACGTACACGCGGTTCACCTCCCGGCGGGATCGATTGCTGTTGCCCGTCCCGATTAATCGGTGAGGCTAACCTAACCTTACCCGCCGCTCGGGGGACGCAAAAGCCCGGATATGCCGGTGGGGCACGGATCACATCGATCCGTGCCCCACCGTCGTACCTCTGGTGATCTCAGGAGATCACTGGTCGCGGTACATCTCCGCGACCAGGAAGGCCAGGTCCAGCGACTGGCTGCGGTTCAGCCGCGGGTCGCAGGCCGTCTCGTAGCGCTGGTGCAGGTCGTCGACGAAGATCTCGTCGCCGCCGCCCACGCACTCGGTGACATCGTCACCGGTGAGCTCGACGTGGATACCGCCCGGGTGGGTGCCCAGGCCCTTGTGGACCTCGAAGAAGCCCTTGACCTCGTCGAGCACGTCGTCGAAGCGCCGGGTCTTGTGACCCGAGGCGGCCTCGAACGTGTTGCCGTGCATCGGGTCGGTCACCCAGGCGACGACCGCACCGGAGGCGGTGACCTTCTCGACCAGCTCCGGGAGCTTGTCGCGGACCTTGTCGGCGCCCATGCGGACGATGAAGGTCAGCCGGCCGGGCTCGCGGTCCGGGTCGAGCCGGTCGATGTAGGTCAGCGCCTCGTCGACCGTGGTCGTCGGGCCGAGCTTGATGCCGATGGGGTTACGGATCTTCGACGCGAACTCGATGTGCGCGCCGTCCAGCTGGCGGGTGCGCTCACCGATCCAGACCATGTGGCCCGACGTGTCGTACAGCTGCCCGGAACGGGAGTCGACGCGGGTCAGCGCGCCCTCGTAGTCCAGCAGCAGCGCCTCGTGGGAGGCGAAGAACTCGACCGTGCGGAACTCCGCCGGGTCGGTGCCACAGGCCTTCATGAAGTTCAGCGCGTTGTCGATCTCGCGCGCGAGCTGCTCGTAGCGCTGGCCCGACGGGGACGACTTCACGAAGTCCTGGTTCCAGGCGTGCACCTGGCGCAGGTCGGCGTAGCCACCGGTGGTGAAGGCGCGCACCAGGTTGAGCGTGGAGGCGGAGGCGTTGTACATCCGCTTGAGGCGCTCGGGGTCCGGGATACGGGCCTCTTCGGTGAAGTCGAAGCCGTTGACGGAGTCGCCCCGGTAGGTCGGGAGCGTCACGCCGTCGCGGGTCTCGGTCGGCTTGGAGCGCGGCTTCGAGTACTGGCCGGCGATCCGGCCGACCTTCACCACCGGCACCGAGGCCGCGTAGGTCAGGACCGCGCCCATCTGGAGCAGGGTCTTGAGCTTGTTACGGATGTGGTCGGCGGACACGGCGTCGAAGGCCTCGGCGCAGTCGCCGCCCTGGAGCAGGAACGCCTCGCCCTTGGCGACGGCTCCCATCCGGGCGCGCAGCTGGTCGCACTCGCCCGCGAAGACGAGCGGCGGATACGATTCGAGGTCCGCGATCACATCGCGCAGAGCCTCGGCATCCGGGTACTCGGGCTGCTGCGCCGCGGGCAGGTTTCGCCAGGTGTTGCCACCGCTTGCGGTGGTCTTAGCGTTCACGGTCACCTCGACAACATTACGGGGTGATTCGCGTAGTCCGAGGCCTGGACCAGAAAGTGAGACGCGGGTTACGGGAAACGTCGCCGCTCCGTGTTGTAGGGTTCCCGGCATGTTCGCGCAGACGACCCAGAACTGGTGGTGGACCGCTCATCCGGCGGCCCACTGACCGATCGCGCGCACTGAAGATCGCGAAGGCCGCCCGAGGGGCGGCCTTTCTCATGCTCGCGGGCCGTTCCTCTCCGCTACGGAAGGAACACCGATCACCATGCACCTGCCCGGTACCCCCGGCGTCTCTGATATCCCCAGCGTCCTCGACCGGCTGCTCGACGCCGACTGCCCGCCCTTCGCCGTGCTGCGCAGGCGCACCCCCGGCCGTGGCCACGACACCGTCGAGGTGCTGATCGGCCGCGTCCACGAGGCCGAGCGGCTCGCCGACATCCCGGTCGGGGACCTGCCCTCGCTCGCCCTCGTGCCGTTCCGGCAGATCAGGGAGCGGGGGTTCGACGTACGGGACGACGGCACGCCGCTCGCCGTGCTGGTCGCCGACGAGTCGTACGAGCTGCCGCTGGCCGAGGCGCTCGACCGGCTGCCCCGCCATGACGTACGGGTCGAGGACGGCGGGTTCGACATCGCCGACGAGGAGTACGCGCAGACGGTCCGGCGGGTCGTCGAGGACGAGATCGGGCGCGGCGAGGGCGCGAACTTCGTCATCCGGCGCACGTACACGGGGGAGATCCCCGGCTTCGGCCGCGCCGACGCCCTCGCCCTGTTCCGGCGGCTGCTGGCGGGTGAGCGCGGCGCGTACTGGACGTTCGTCGTCCACACTGCGGAACGCACCCTGGTCGGCGCGAGCCCCGAGGTGCATGTCCGGATGTCGGGCGGAACGGTCGTCATGAACCCGATCAGCGGCACGTACCGCTATCCGGCGGGCGGGCCGTCGCCCGAGGACCTGCTGGCCTTCCTCGGCGACCGCAAGGAGACGGACGAGCTCTCCATGGTCGTCGACGAGGAACTGAAAATGATGTGCACCGTCGCCCCCACGGGCGGGGTGGTGGTCGGCCCGCGGCTCAAGGAGATGGCTCACCTGGCGCACACGGAGTACGAGCTCCGGGGCCGCTCACCGCTCGATGTGCGCGAGGTGCTGCGCGAGACCATGTTCGCGGCGACGGTCACCGGGTCGCCGGTGCAGAACGCGTGCCGGGTGATCGAGCGGTACGAGGAAGGGGGCCGGGGCTATTACGCGGGCGCGCTGGCGCTGATCGGGCGGGACGCGGGCGGGGCGCAGAGCCTGGACTCGCCGATCCTGATCCGCACCGCCGACATCTCGGCGAACGGTCGTGTACGCGTCCCGGTCGGGGCGACCCTCGTCCGCCATTCGGACCCGCTGTCCGAGGTCGCCGAGACGCACGCCAAGGCGGCGGGGGTGCTGACCGCGCTGGGGGTACGTCCCGGGCGCCCGCACGAGGAGTCCGGCCGGGAGCCCCGGCTGGCCGCCGATCCCCGGGTGCGGGCGGCCCTCGACGCCCGGCGGGCGGATCTCGCGCCGTTCTGGCTGAGGATGCAGTCCCGGCCGGAACGGGTCACCGGGCAGGCCCTGGTGGTGGACGGCGAGGACACCTTCACCGCGATGCTCGCCCACCTGCTGCGCGGCGCCGGTCTGGACGTGACCGTCCGCCGCTACGACGAGCCCGGGGTGCGGGAGGCGGCGCTCGCCCACCGGGGGCCCGTGGTGCTGGGCCCGGGGCCCGGCGACCCGTCGGACGCCACCGACCCGAAGATGCGCTTCCTGCGCGCGCTGACGGCGGAACTGGTGCGCGGCGCCTCCGACGGGTCCGGGCGCCGGGGCGGGCTGCTCGGGGTCTGCCTCGGCCATGAGCTGATCGCCGCGGAGCTGGGCCTGGGGATCGTCCGCAAGCGGACGCCCTTCCAGGGCGCCCAGGTGCGGATCGATCTGTTCGGGGAGGAGGAGACCGTGGGCTTCTACAACAGCTTCACGGCGGTGTGCGACGAGGGGGCGGCGGTGGAGCTGGCCGGGCGGGGGATCGAGGTGAGCCGCGACTCGGCGACGGACGAGGTGCACGCGTTGCGGGGGCGCGGTTTCGCGGGCATCCAGTTCCACCCGGAGTCGGTGCTGACGCTGCGCGGGCCCGAGGTCGTGCGCTCGCTCCTCACGTCGGTGGTGCGAACCCCTTCGGCCTAGCGGGCCGGGGCGGGGCGGGTGGGGGGGCGGGGGCGCCTGCGGCGGGCTTGTTCCCCTACCCGCCCCTTCCCGAACTGGGGCTCCCCAGGCTCCGCGCCTCAATCGCCGGCGGGGCTGAAGGATCGGGGGCTTCGCCCCCAGACCCCCATAACCCAGCCTCGCCGGCGTTTGAGGCGCGGGGGTTCGGGGGCGGAGCCCCAGTTATCGGGAAGGGGCGGGGCGGGGAGAGAAGCCCGCCGCAGGGGCCCCCACCCGTGGCCAGGGCTCAGCCGAAGAAGACGCCGGCCTCCTCGTACAGCGCCGGGTTCACCGTCTTCAGTTTCGCGGTCGCCTCGGCGATCGGTACGCGCACGATGTCCGTGCCGCGCAGCGCCACCATCTTCCCGTAGTCCCCGTCCCGCACCGCGTCGATCGCGTGCAGGCCGAAGCGCGTGGCGAGCCACCGGTCGAACGCGCTCGGTGTGCCGCCGCGCTGGACGTGGCCGAGGACCGTCGTCCTGGCCTCCTTGCCCGTGCGCTTCTCGATCTCCTTGGCCAGCCACTCGCCGACGCCCGAGAGCCGCACGTGCCCGAAGGAGTCGAGCGTGCCGTCCTTGAGGACCATGTCGCCGTCCTTGGGCATGGCGCCCTCCGCGACCACGACGATCGGCGCGTACGAGGCCCGGAAGCGGGAGGTGACCCAGGCGCAGACCTGATCGACGTCGAAGCGCTGCTCAGGGATGAGGATGACGTTCGCGCCGCCCGCCAGGCCCGAGTGGAGGGCGATCCAGCCGGCGTGACGGCCCATCACCTCGACGACGAGGACCCGCATGTGTGATTCGGCCGTCGTGTGCAGCCGGTCGATGGCCTCCGTCGCGATGCCGACGGCCGTGTCGAAACCGAACGTGTAGTCCGTGGCGGACAGATCGTTGTCGATGGTCTTCGGGACGCCCACACACTTGACGCCGTACTCGCCGGAGAGCCGGGCCGCGACTCCGAGCGTGTCCTCGCCGCCGATCGCGATCAGGGCCTCCACCTCGTGCTTGGCGAGGTTGTCCTTGATCCGGCGGATACCGTCCTCCTGCTTGAACGGGTTGGTGCGCGAGGAGCCGAGGATGGTCCCGCCGCGCGGCAGGATGCCGCGTACCGCGGGGATGTCCAGCGGGACGGAGTCGCCCTCCAGCGGCCCGCGCCAGCCGTCCCGGTAACCGGTGAACTCGTACCCGTAATTCTGGACACCCTTGCGGACGATGCCGCGGATGACCGCATTGAGGCCGGGGCAGTCGCCGCCCCCGGTCAGTACTCCGACCCGCATGGAAGTTCCCTTCGCCGTCAGTGCCGTCAGTGGTGACACACGAGAGCCACGCTAGTAGTGACCCAGGTCACTCCGGGACGGGGCGAAGGCGGTACGAAAGGTGAATTCCGGTAGGGGAGGCCGTTCCTGACGAACCGTAATTCACTCCGAAGAGTGGTCAGGCGTCGTCAAGGCCGCGCTCTATCGCGTAGCGCACGAGCTCGACCCGGTTGTGCAACTGGAGCTTGCCCAGGGTGTTCTGCACGTGGTTCTGCACGGTGCGGTGCGAGATGACGAGACGCTCGGCGATCTGCTTGTACGAGAGCCCCTTGGCGACCAGCCGCAGCACTTCCGTCTCCCGCTCGGTGAGCTGCGGCGCCTTCGGCTCGTCCGAACCGGCGGGCGGCACGGGGTCGGTGGCCAGGCGGCGGTACTCCCCCAGGACCAGGCCGGCCAGACCCGGGGTGAACACCGGGTCGCCGACGGCGGTCCGGCGCACCGCGTCGATCAGCTCCTCCGTACTGGCCGACTTCAGCAGATAGCCGGTCGCGCCGGACTTCACCGCCTCCAGCACGTCGGCGTGCTCGCCGCTCGCGGAGAGCACGAGGACCCGCAGGGCGGGGTTCGACCCCACGAGCTCCTTGCAGACCTGGACTCCCGGCTTGGCGGGCAGGTTGAGGTCGAGGACGAGCACGTCGGGGGCGGCGGCCAGGGCGCGCCGCACCGCCTGCTCGCCGTCGCCCGCCGTGGCGACCACGTCGAAGCCGGACTCGGCCAGGTCGCGCGCCACGGCGTCCCGCCACATCGGGTGGTCGTCGACGACCATCACCTTGATCTGCTGCTCGCTCATCTGCTGCCTGCCTTCCCCCGTGGGACTTTCAGTTCGACTTCCGTGCCCTGGCCCGGTACCGAGATCAGCTCGGCCGTGCCCCCGATGTCCCGCAGCCGGCCGCGGATCGAGAGCGTGACTCCGAGCCGCCCCTCCCCCTCGGCCTGGGCGAGCCGCCCCTCCGGGATACCGGGTCCGTCGTCCCGGACCGTCACGATCACCTCGTCCGGCCAGTCCTCGACCAGGATCCACGCCTGGGCGTCGTCCCCCGCGTGTCTGCGGACATTGTCCAGGGCGGCACTGACAGCGGCCGCGAGTTCCTTGGCGGTGGGCTTCGGCAGCAGCACCGGAGCGCCCGGTTCGGACAGGGTGACCCGCGATCCGGCGTGCGGCGCGAGGAGCGTGCGCAGATCGCGCGGGCTGTCGTCGTCGGGCTCCTCGGCCTCCTCGACGATGCGGACGATCGCGCCCTGCGTCTCGTCCTCGGAGACCCGCGAGCCGGGCACCAGTCCACCGGCGACCAGGGTGCGCAGGGCCACCTCCTGCTCGCCGGCCATCCGGCCGAGTTCCGCGGCCTCGCCGCCGATCGCGGTGCCGCGCCGCTGGACCATGGCCAGCACCTGCAGCACGCTGTCGTGGATGTCGCGGGCCAGCCGCTCCCGCTCGCGGGTCGCGGCCTCGATCTCCAGGGCGCGGGCCAGGGTGCGTTCGGAGGCGCGGGCTACCTCGACGACGTATCCGATGGCGATGGAGGCGACCCAGACCAGCAGGACGTTGTGGAGGGTGTCCCGGCTGGGCTGGCCGCGTTCGATGATGTTGGCGACGGCGACCAGGGAGGACGCGAAGCCGGCCCAGCGCCAGCCGCCCTTGATCGCGTACGCGAGGACCGAACCGGCCGTCCATATCGTCGGCAGGGTCGGGCCGTCCATCAGCTGGGCGTGGTCGTCGGCGAGCGGCGTGAGCATGATGCCGGTGAGGGCGACGGTGAGGTCCACGACGAGGAACCGCCTGGTACAGGCGGCGGCGTTCGCCACCTTGGGGAGCGTGGCGAGGGTCCAGACGGCGAGGAAGGCGAGGTAGCCGACGGCCACCCAGGGGCGCTCGAAGTCGTCGCGCGCCGCGACGAAGATCAGCACCGCGTACACCATGGTGAGGGCTCGGTACGCGGTCAGCGCACGCCACAGCGGCAGTTCGACCGACATGCGCACGACACGTTCACGCTTGGCCATGTTCCCCCACCGTGTTCCCCACCCCTGGTCCGGCACCCCTGATGCGGCACCCCTGATGCAGCGCCCTTGACGCGGCACCCCTGTTGCGGCGAGCGACGCTACTGGACGCCGTTCCGCTCCGCCTTCTCGGCCTTCGCCCCGGCCTTCTGCGCCTTCTCGGCCGCCTTGGCCTCATCGGCGATCTGGCGCTTCGCCGCCGTCGCGTAGATGTCCACGTACTCCTGGCCGGACAGCTTCATGATCTCGTACATGACCTCGTCGGTCACCGAGCGCAGGATGAAGCGGTCGTGCTCCATGCCGTGGTAGCGACTGAAGTCGAGCGGCTTGCCGATCTTGATGCCGGGGCGCATGAGCTTGGGGATGATCTTGCCGGGCGGCTGGATCTTCTCGGTGTCGATCATCGCGACCGGGATCACGGGCGCACCCGTCGCCAGCGCCACGCGCGCCAGACCGCCCGGCTTGCCCCGGTAGAGGCGGCCGTCGGGTGACCGGGTGCCCTCGGGGTAGATGCCGAACAGCTCACCGCGCTCGATGACCTCGATGCCGCTCTTGATGGCCGCCTCACCGGCGCCGCGCGCACCGGAGCGGTCCACCGGGAGCTGGCCGACCCCCTTGAAGAAGGCCGCCGTGAGCTTGCCCTTCACTCCCGGCGAGGTGAAGTACTCGGCCTTGGCGATGAAGGTGACCTTGCGGTCGAGGACCGCGGGCAGGAAGAACGAGTCCGAGAACGACAGGTGGTTGCTCGCGAGGATCGCGGGCCCCTCGGCGGGGATGTTCTCGAGGCCCTCCACCCAGGGCCTGAAGGCGAGCTTCAGCGACCCTCCGATGGAGAACTTCATTGCGCCGTAGATCAACTCGAATGCCTTCCCTGGTGTCGTCGCAATGACCTTAACCCGTGCGGGGCCTGCGCTCCCTCTCCCGGTGTCCCGCCAAGGCGCCGTCGGCCCTGGTCGGTGTCAGTCCGGTCGCGTACGGTGAAGGCACTTCCGGGAGACTTACTTCCGAGTACCTGCTATGAGCCTTCGATCCTTCCTTTCGATCCTTTCTCACGAACAGGAGACCCCGGTGCCGGTCCTCCCTGGAGCCGAGCCGTACCACCACGAGGGTGGCGAGGTCGGTGTCCTTCTCTGTCACGGATTCACCGGTTCCCCGCAGTCGCTGCGCCCCTGGGCGGAGTATCTGGCGGAGCGCGGCCTGACCGTGTCGCTTCCGCTGCTGCCCGGACACGGCACCCGCTGGCAGGACATGCTGCTGACCGGCTGGCAGGACTGGTACGCGGAGGTGGACCGGGAGCTGCGGGCGCTGCGGGAGCGCTGCTCCCAGGTGTTCGTCTTCGGGCTCTCCATGGGCGGCGCCCTGACACTCCGGCTGGCGGCCAAGCACGGGGACGCGATCAGCGGCATCGTCGTCGTCAACCCGGCGAACAAGGTGCACGGCCTGTCGGCGTACGCCCTTCCGGTGGCCCGCCACTTCGTCCGGTCGACCAACGGCATCGCGAGCGACATCGCCAAGGAAGGCGCGGTGGAGATCGGCTACGACCGGGTCCCGCTGCACGCCGCGCACTCCCTGCGGCAGTTCTTCCGGCTGGTCGACGGCGAGCTGCCCCAGGTGACCCAGCCGATGGTGCTGCTGCACAGCCCGCAGGACCACGTGGTCCCGCCGGCCGACTCGGCCCGGATCCTCAGCCGCGTCTCGTCGACGGACGTGCGGGAGATCCTGCTGGAACAGAGCTACCACGTGGCGACGTTGGACCACGACGCGGAGCGGATTTTCGAGGAGAGTTACGCGTTCATCGGCCGCCTCGCTCCGAGTGTCGGGAAGAAGGGGAGCACGACCGGTGGCTGAGCAGCACGACGCGGACCACGACGCGGACCGGGAGCGGGACCAGGACCAGGACCAGGACCGGGACCGTGAAAGGACGCCGCAGCCGATCGACGAGGAGGCCGCCTGGGCGGCGATCGTCGCGGCGTACGGCGAGGAGCCGGCCGACCCTCCGGGGGCGAAGCCGTTCAAGTCGGTGGAGGATCTCGCGGGTCTGGAGAAGCCGGTGAACGACGCGTCGCGCAAGGGCGGGAAGGACGGCTCGGACGACGCATCGGACGACGCCCCGGATGTGTCGGGCGAGTCGGACGGGTCGGACGCGTCGGACAAGGAGGAGCCCCCCGGGGCTTCTTCCCGGAAGCCGCTGGGCAGCTCGATCGTCTTCGCGCCGGGCGTGGGCGGTGGCGGCCCGCGCGACTACGAGGTCGCCGAGGCGAGCGACGACGACTTCGACGAGAGCGACGAGGGCCACTTCGTACCGCCGGAGCCGCCTCCGCTGCCGGAGGCGGACACGGCCGCGAAGTTCGCCTGGCTGGCGGTGATCGGCGGCCCGGTGCTGCTGCTGCTCGCCGTGCTCCTCCAGTGGGAGATGACCTGGTGGCTCACCACGCTCGGCGTCGGCGGCTTCCTCGGCGGCTTCGCCACCCTGGTGGCCCGCATGGCGCACGGTGACGACGAGGACGACGACGATCCGGGGCGGGGCGCGGTGGTCTAGGAGGTCCGGGGCGGGATCCGCAGGGCGGCCAGGACCGGGAGGTGGTCCGTGGCCGCCTTCAGGTCCGCGTCACTGATCCCCGGCAGGCCGACCGGCACGCCGCAGCCGAGGACCTCGATGCCGGGTGTCGCGAAGACCGCGTCGATCCGCTGGTGCGGATCGGTGGGCGTCGAGGTGTACTCGCCGCCCCAGGGGGTGACCGCCCAGCAGTCCTGGAGCTCGGCCGCGAGCCGCCGGAAGCCGCGGCCGCCCG
The DNA here is from genome assembly GCF_040300305.1 of Streptomyces sp. NPDC000410. Classification (NCBI taxonomy): domain Bacteria; kingdom Bacillati; phylum Actinomycetota; class Actinomycetes; order Kitasatosporales; family Streptomycetaceae; genus Streptomyces; species Streptomyces sp. NPDC000410. The sequence goes on along the minus strand of NZ_JBEPDM010000007.1, from coordinate 760 downwards.
GCCGCTCGTTGATGTCGCCCGCGGCGATCGCGTACGGCACGTCCATCGCCGCGATCCGGTCGAGCAGCATGCCCGCCTGCGCGTACCGCTCGTCGGTCCGCAGGCTCAGATGGCAGCTGATCAGGCCGACGCGGGCCGCGGCGCCGAACCGGACGACGGCGGTCGCGAAGCCGCGTCTGTGCAGGCCGGGGGTGAGCGGCAGCAGTACGTCCTCCGTGTGCTCCACGGTCGCCCGCAGCGAGCACAGCAGCAGCGGCCCCGCGGCGGTGGCCCCTCCGCTCAGCACCACCAGCTCGCTCTTGGCGGCGAGACGGGCGGCGTGCTTGCGCCAGCGGAAGAAGCGCGGCGCTTCCTGGACGAAGACGAGGTCGGGCGCGCAGACGCGGATGACGCGGGCGAGGGCGTCCTCGTCGTCGCGCAGGGAGCGGATGTTGTAGCTGAGCACGCGGATGACGGCGGAACCGTCGGGTTCGGTGCGGGAGTTGGGCAGCGGTTGCGTCACGGACGTCCCCATGCGGATCAAGATAACGGGGGCGGGGCCCCGTTGCCCCCGTGTCCGGGCGCGCGCCGGCGGGCGGGGACACGCCGGCGGGCGGGGACGCGCCGGCGGGCGGGGACGCGCCGGCGGGCGGGGACGCCTGCGGCGGGCGGGGGCGCCTGCGGCGGGCGGGGGCGCCTGCGGCGGGCGGGGGCGCCTGCGGCGGGCGGGGGCGCCTGCGGCGGGCTTTGTCCCCACCCCGCCCCTTCCCGAATCGGGGGC